>JBMTLP010000469.1:0-3114 GCA_049433245.1 Pirellulales bacterium | reverse complement strand
GGCGGCCCTGCAGCCGCCGACCGACATGCTGGTGCCCCTCTTTGCCCAGCAGCTGTCTGACGAAGACCCGTCGGTCGTGATTCCAGCACTTCACACCATGGCCGACGTCGGTGCGGCGGCCGTCCCTTTTCTGATCGAATCCCTCGCCGAGCCGAAGTCGCGGTACTGGGCCAGCGTGGTGTTGGCTGAAATCGGTTCGGAAGCTGGAGAGGCCGTCGAGGCCCTGACGGAGATTGCCAACGACGCCGACGGCGAACCGGAAGAGCGGATGCAGGCCATTCTTGCCTTGGCTGCGATTGGTGAAGACGCCGCGCCGGCTGGCGATTCGCTCGCCGCACTGGCGTCCAGCGAATCTGGACCTGTGCAGTACGCCGCGGTGTATGCCTGCGGCATGCTGCGCGTTGCTGCAGCAACCGAATCGCTGGAGGCCATTGCCTCCACGGACGTGCCGTTCCTGCCGGGGATCGCGACCTGGGCCCTGGCCCGCATCCACCCGGAAGACCCTGCTCACCTCGCGTCGGCCTACAAAGACCTGATGACCGGCACCGAAAACGAAAACCCGGCAGTACGCCAGGCGAGCGTGACGGGCCTGTCCGACCTTGAGGATGAGCTCAGCGAGGAGCAGCGCTCCGCACTGGCCGCAGCCCTGACTGGCACACTCGACGATGATGCCCCCGCCGTGCGGGAAGCTGGTGCGGCTGCGTTGGTGCGACTCGGCGGCGATGCGGTGCCAGCCCTCGTGGTCCTCCTTGGCGAGAATGGCGACGCGCAGATGGTCGGTTTGGAACTTCTCGCCGCCATCGGCCCCGCCGCAGCGGACAGCTTCGGGTCGGTTCTCGACACGCTGCTGGCGAGCGACGACATGCTCGTGAAGGCGGAAGCCGCGTTTGCCCTGGGTGCGATCGCTCGCGCCGACGGCGATGCTGCCTCGGCTCTCGACGCTGCTTCAGTGGAAAAGGCGATCGGCCCGCTCGTGGAACTCATGTCCAACGACAGTGTTCCACTTGAGGTTCGAGGCACCGCAGCCTACGCGTTGGGCAAGTTCGGCACGGCAGCAGCCTCGGCTGCCGAGACCGTGCGGACGCTCTCGACGAGCGATGACGAACTACTGGCGACGGTGGCGACTTGGGCTGGTCTGCGAATCGAGCCGGGCAACCGAGAACTCTACGAGCAGGCCATCCCAGTACTGGAAAAGGCCCTCCGATCTGAGCGGGAACTGGCTCGCCTCGAAGCGGCGGTCGCCCTCGGCGAGATTGGCGGCGATGCTGCAGGATCTGTGCCGCTCCTTGAGCTGGTCAGCGAAGACGACCCCGTTCGCGCCGTTCGCGAAGCTGCCGCCAACGCGCTCAAGCAGATCAGCTCTGGGTCCTAAGCCAAACTCTGAGGGCTGCACCAATCGGGAGCCCCTCGACTGACCGACTGGAGTGCGCCCACTCCGCTTTCCGATGAAATTCATCGGACAGCGGGTGGGCGAGCCAGCCGGAGGTCGGCACGCTCGCACCTCCCGCGTCTGCTCACCCACGCACGGCACCGCCGGTCAGGGACAGACATGGGACTTACATTCGGGTTGTTCGGCAAACTCTGGAAGAACAACTTCTCGAAGCCGGTTGAAGAGCGGATGCTGATTCAGTATCTGCAGTCCCACAAAGTTGAGCGGATGCTGGAGATCGGGGTCGGGACGCTGCAGCGAGCTGAGCGGGTGCTTGCCGCGGCACCCCACAATCAGATCCGGTACGTGGGGATCGACCCGTTCGAATCCCGGTCGCCGCAAGATCCGCCTGGTGTCTCTCTGAAAGAGGCCCACCAGCGGCTCCAAGGCAAGGCTTCCTGCCAACTGATCCCGGGCCCCGTGGATGCTACGCTCGCCCGCGTCTGCAACCACATTGGCATGTTCGACATGGTGACGGTGGCCTACGGGCTCGACGAGCGGGCGCTCGAGCGGGTCTGGTTCTTTGTCCGCCGACTCGTCAAGCCGTCTTCGGCGGTGTTCCAACAGTCCTCCGAGGGAGCGTGGCTGGAACTTACCCGCGATGAACTCGACCGGCGTTCCCGACAGGTTCTTTGTCGGCAGGCCGCGTAGTTCGGCGAAAAAGTGGTGGGCGTGGTGGAGCAGGGCCCCGCTGGCTAGATTGGGGCTATGTCTACACCATGCTCTCTCCTCGACAAAATTTGGGATCAGCATGTGGTTTGCGCACCCGAAGGTGAGCAGCCGCTGATCTATATCGATCTCCACTTGGTACACGAGGTGACCAGCCCGCAGGCCTTTGAAGGCCTGCGTCTTGCCGGTCGCAAGGTGCGGCGGCCCGAACGTACGTTCGCCACACCCGACCACAATGTGCCCACCACCGATCGCAGCCTGCCGATCGCAGATCCGATCAGCCGCCAGCAGATCGATACGCTGCGAAACAACTGCCGTGAGTTTGGCGTGCGGCTGTTCGACCTGGATGACGTCAACCAGGGCATCGTCCACGTGATCGGCCCGGAAATGGGGCTGACCCAACCCGGAATGACGATTGTGTGCGGCGACAGTCACACGGCCACGCACGGTGCCCTCGGCGCCCTGGCGTTTGGCATCGGCACGAGCGAAGTCGAGCACGTACTCGCCACCCAAACACTTCCCCAGTCAGCACCCAAGTACATGAGCGTCGAGGTGGGCGGTGAACTTCCTGCGGGTTCCACCGCAAAAGATGTGATTCTCGCAATTATCGGCAAAGTGGGAACCGGAGGCGGCATCGGTCACGTGATCGAGTACCGCGGTTCTGTCATCCGCAACTTGTCGATGGAGGGGCGCATGACGGTCTGCAACATGTCAATTGAGGCTGGTGCGCGCGCCGGCCTAGTCGCTCCCGATGACACAACTTTTTCTTATCTCGAAGGTCGCAAACATGCACCCAAGGGCAAGGCGTGGGAACAAGCACTTGATGAATGGCGAGCCTTGCGCACCGATGACGCGGCGAAGTGGGACAAAGAAGTTTTGCTTCATGGCAAAGACATCGCTCCTCATGTTTCATGGGGCACCAACCCCGCTCAGGTTGCGCCGATCAGCTCAAGCATTCCTTCACCTGATGACTTCAGCGATCCGACGGTGCGCGACAACGTAGCCCGCGCTCTTGA
>JBMTLP010000468.1:0-3115 GCA_049433245.1 Pirellulales bacterium | reverse complement strand
CGGTAAAAATCGCCACCTGAACGGCCAGCACAACAGCCAGCGCGAGCAGTTTTGCCAACACATAGGCTGCAAAGTGCAGGCCATGCCGCCGCTCAAGATCGAGCATCGGTCGCTCCTTGACGATCTCGCGGAAGCCGGTCACAAAACCGAGAATCACCATGCAAATGCTCATCAAGGCGACCCACTTAAACGTGCCGTTTGGGTCGGTGATTTCCTTTTCGGGGGCCAGGGGAATCGTGTCGGTTAGGGCATCCGTGACGAGTCGCTCGGTGGATGGCTCCCTCAAGTGCGCCAGAATGTTCGGATAACTGTCGAGAAAGACGCGGATCTGTCCGGGGACGCTGGCATCGAGGTCGTTCACCTCTTCGGCGGAGATCGCTTGAAGCACGTCTCCCCAGACATCAGCCAGCACATCCTTTTCATCGGAATCGAGTAGCCGCGTCACCATCACAGGATTCTCAAATCGTGTGCCGATGAAGCCGAAGAGGACGACAGCGGCTAGCACCAGGGGCAGCAGCAGCGCCATGCCGAGGCCGAGTGGATCTCGAATCGTCGTCTCGAGTTCACGAGTCAGAAAGGTGCGGAACTGATGGCGGAAGCGAGGAATCGATACATCGCGAATGGCCGCTGCTGATTCTTGCGCGTCCTCTGCAGCCCTCGCTATTGCCTCTGATCGAGATTCAGCTTCGATCAGTTCCTGATCTTCGGCCAATCGCTCCTGCCAGCGGGTTCCCCAGTAGCCAGCAGGCTTGTCCTCGATTGCTAGGTAGACATCGGCAAGCCGATGGACCTCGAAGTGGCCGAGCGCCTCCACTCGCGAGCCAAACCAAACCACTTCGCCATGCCCGAGAATCAGGAGTTTGTCAGCCTTATCGACGTTGTCGAGGTGATGCGTGACCGCGATGACGGTTGTTCCGGCCTTCGCCTGGTTGGCGAGAAGCATCATGATCCGAGCTTCAGTCGCGGGGTCGAGGCTGGAGGTTGCCTCATCAACCACGAGCAGTCCAGGGTCTGCAAGCAGTTCGGCAGCAAGGCTTGCCCGCTTGGCTTCACCTCCCGAGAGCCGGCCGATCGTCGTCTTCTGCACTGCCTTGAGGCCCACGTTGTCGAGCGTCCGGGCGATCGAAGCCAGGCGCTCGTCGGTTGGTGTTTGCTCAGGCAGACGGACCCGCGAGGCAAAGTGGAGTGCCCGCTCGACCGGCAGCGCAGTTGGATTGATGTCTTTCTGTGGAACGTAGCCGATCGCGCCCCGGAGTGAGTCGGCTTTAGCGGACACATCGTGGCCGCCAACGAGGAGGTGGCCTGCGGTGATTGCTCGCTCTCCAAGAATGGCTCGCACCAGCGTGCTCTTGCCGGCTCCACTGGGGCCGAGCACACAGATAAACTCCCCGGGCTCAATCCGCAGGCACACGTCGTTGAGGAGCGTTTTGGATCCGCCGCTTACGGGAATTGTCACCGTGACCGCGTCGGCAACCACAGAAAGGCCAGCTGTCTTCGCGTCGTCCATGCAGCAGAGTTCCTCATTCGTCCTTGAAGTCGGGTGAGAGCGTCACGTTGCCCTCCGCATCCGCAACATACTTGTGGCGATGTTGCACGAGCCGCCTGAGAAAGTTCGACCTCACCGTTTCGCAGTAAAACTTGAAAAAGGTTGTGCCGGCCGGGTCGAGCGGGGTGTTGGAGGTGAAGAGGATCATGGGCAGCACCATCTCGTCGGTGACCTGTTCGGAGTGCCAGACGGACTGTGGCGGGCTGAACGGGTTTGACGGGTTCGCCTCCGAGTTGTCGTAGCTACACTCCACCTCGAACCGGGTTCCCGCCGGGAACGGCTGCGGCCTTTCGAGCACATAGGGGCACTGCCAGTTGTAGTCCCACTTCGGCACTCGCACGACGAGCTGCGGCTTTTCCTCGCCCGGCAGCCTGGCCCAGACCTCGAACCATCGTGCCAAGAGGTGCGTGTGCGGCGTGATGCTCACAAGCTCCGCGTCCTGCGGCAGCGTGTAGGTGCCAGTGACCCGGAAGTCTTTCACGCCCGCCGGGACCACGCCAAAGCGGCCGGTGAGATAGATGATGTTCATCAGCTTCCGCCGCGGGTCTGCGGCAACGGCGTCGTCGGCCAGCCAGATCCCGATCCGGCTGGAATCGGTCTCGGTCTTTCCGTTGCGGGCATAGTGCACCTGCGCTGTCAGATCGGAGCCGGCCGGCACGATGTACACCGCGTCGGGGGGCGCGAGGCCCGCACGCACGCCCGGCACGTAGCCACCAACGAAACTGGTTCGCGGAATACCGTCATCCCGAAACGGCGGCGGCCGAAACCCTAGCCCATGTGGGTCAAACCAGCCGCCCGCCTGATCATCCGGATGGCTCATGCCATCCCGGCCACCCCAGTCCGCGATGGCCTGAACCCCAGACTCCCGCGGGAGATAGCCGGTAAGCGCGTGGTGGACGATCGCTCGATTGCCCGGCAGAAACTGGAGGGCCCGGATCGCGAGGTCCTCTTTGTTGCCCAGCGAAAAGATCACGTTTCGGTAGAGATCCTCGCCGTGCGCTCCCAGCTGCGTGGGACTTTGCTGCTCGAGCACGATATCGGGCGGCCCGAGGTCTTCCTGAAAGGCTCCGTAGTCGGGCAGCGGCGGGAGCTTGGGCGTTTTCGCCGGATCGCCGGCCGGCATGTCGGTCTTCACCCACTCCCGCAGCATCGCCAACTGCTCGGCCGTCGGAGGTTTGGTGCCCAGCAGTTCAAAATCACTCTCCACCTGAGCCGGTGGCATCCTCCGGGCCTCGATTTCTTCGATCGCCTGCTCCATCCAGTCGACAGCGTCGTCGTAGGAGGTGAGGGTGAACGGTCCGGCCTGGCCGGGGCTGTGGCAGCGTTGGCATTGGGCGTGCAGAAACGGCAGCACATCTTCCGCATACGTGATTTCGTGATGCGGTTGCGGCGGGGTTGTTGGCACCTCCGGTCGATCGAGCGGGCAGCCCACGGCCTCGGTGACGGGCAGCTTCACCTCGCGGCCGGCGAGCAGATCGAGGATTGCATTCTTCAGATCAGGCTCTGGAGTGCCGGGTGACTTCTCGCCCCGCACTTTGTAGCGATCGTCGATGCGGCCCTGGTAGCGGA
>JBMTLP010000467.1:0-3116 GCA_049433245.1 Pirellulales bacterium | reverse complement strand
CCAGGGCCACGCCTTGCCTGAGAAACAGCTCGCCGCCGTCGATCTCGAAACTGGCCGCATCCGGCCCGGTGAGCGAGATTTGATTGATGCCAAACTCGTCGTCAGTGATGACGATGTCCGCCACCTTGATCCGGACGTCGGTGGCCGTGTTCTCGGGCAGCGAGGCCACGACATTACGAAAGCCCGCGGCCGTCGGCGCCTTGTTGAGGGAGTCGCCATGCGCCTCCTTGAGCCGCTGGGAGACCGTCTGCATGAGCTCGTCTGGGTCCGTGATCCGATACAGGCCCTCGCTGATGCCGTCAAGCCCCTCGCGATAGAGGCTGAAAGCCTGCGTCTTGAGGTCGTTGATCGCCTCGAGCATCTCCGCGGGGCTCGCCCCGCGTTGCAAGGCCTCGTCGCGAATCCTATCGAGCCTGGTGGTCAGCTCGAGGCCCGCCGCCGCGGCCAGTTCGGTGGCCTGAGCCGCGATCTCGCCCACGCGCGGATCGCTGTCGGGATGCACCCGACCCCAAAGCTCTGCGAGCGCCCGCCCCAGGCTCTCCTTGAAGACCTCAGGAGTCGGCCGCTCACGGAAGCTGGCGGCAAAGCCCTTGAGGAGTTCCAGCTTGTCGGCGATGCCGTCGGGCACGGCGTCGGGCATGAGCTTCTGCAGGCCCCCGGCCATCAGATCCCACGCGAAGTGGAGCTTGATGTGCGCGAGATACGCATTCACCGCCTGCAGCGTGGAAGCTTGGTCAAACGAGTCCGCCTCCGCGAGGAACTGGAGCGGATCCTGTGTGAGGTAATCGAAGTCGCCGAGTTCGAACACCTCGCTAATGAAGGATCGCACCTCCTGCTGCGGCACGCCGGCCGTCACGGCCAGGTGGTGGAGGGTGGTCAACGGGGTGATCATCGAGCCCAGCGGCCCCACGAACGGCATCGCGAGCAGCTGATCCATGGTCGTGTCGGCTCCTCCGAAGACCACGAGCTGCCCTTCGTCGGCGTCAATCTGGCCGTCGTGATTCTTGTCGAAGGTGCGGAGATCCACCTCCAGGGAATAGTGGCCATTCGCATCGGTGACGGCGAACGGCTCGAGCGAATCGACACGGCCGTTGAAGTTGGCATCGAAGAAGACGGTCGCGCCGGCCAGGGGGCCGTTCGAGGCGGTCCCGCCGCCGTAGCGACCGCCGATGCCGAACCGGAAGACTGGGATCTCGGCAAGCTTCCTCTGCCAGACGGTCTCCCAGATCGAGAAGGCGCCTGCGTCAATGCCAACCTGCACCTTCGACTTCAGGAAGGCGGTCAGCTCGCCCGAGAGCTCGAACAGGCTGAGGGGGTTCGTGATGCGGCCGGTGATCTCCTGGCCACGGATCTTTCCGTCGCTGGTGCCGGCGATCTCCCCCTCGTCGAGCAGATCCAGGCCGGCCGCCCCCGTCAATCCGCCGGTAATGTCTGCCCTGACGACCCGGGCGTTTAATCCCAGGCCCGCTCCCATGGTGGCATCCATCGTGAACTCGGGAATGTCCCGGCCGTTCTTGGCGAGGTCGGCAACGTAGAAGCCATTGAACACCTTCCAGGAGCTGCCCGCCGCGAAGTCGTCGCGACGCCACTGGCGGAGCCCGTAGGTGTCGAAGCCGAAGCCGAGGTGGGCCTCGACCTCGTAGACCCCCGCGATGATGCCTTCGACGCCGGGGTAGATCGGGTAATACTCCTCGATCTCCGATGTCATGCCCATGGCGGGCATTCGCCATTCGAACAGGGTCGCGTCCTGGCCCAGGAGCAGCTTGACGACGTTGACGGGATCCTCGAGCAGCGAAAAGCTGAAGCCCAGCCCGTTGGCCTGGCTCATCGTCTTCTGGAAGCTGCTGCTGGGTCTGCCGGTCTGCTGATTCGTGCCCCCCGCATCGGCCTGCTGCTTGGTGTTTCTGCTCAGATTCCGGGTGGACGATCCGTCGAGCTCGACGTCGGCCGGATCCGATTCCCGGCTGCCCGCCGTGAACGCCGCCAGCTCGTAGCTGCCGTAATCGATGAAGAAGTTTTCCCCAGCGTCGAGCCGCTCGAGATCCCGAACCAGATCCATCACGCCCTTGAGCAGGTCGAGAAACTCGACAGTGGCGTCCACGCGAGCCTTGAGCTCCTGCCCTCGCTCCTCGTTGATCTTGGCGTAGAAGTTGGCAAACCACCGGGACAGGTCGATCGTGGAGGTCTTGCCGTCCCCGTCCACGTCAAAGGTTCGGCCGAGGCCGACGGTGGCGAACACCTGGGTGTCGCTGTAGAGGGCGTCAATGAGGGGATAGAGCGGCTTGAGGACATCATCCAAGCCGCCCACGATCGGATCGAGCAAGTCGGTGATGAAGCTGCCGAGATCGAGCCGGATGTTGTCGAAGTAGACCGAGGTGGCATTCCCGGCTGCGGCCGCCGCCGCCTGGTTGGAATAGTCAAACAGCGGGAGCAGGGCCGAGAGGTCGAACGTGAAGGTCGGGATCGCGGCCAGCCCGGCCACGCTCGTGGTCACGTCCAAGGACATCGCGGCGTTGCCGCTGAGGCCGTACTGGAAGACCTGCTCGAGATCGAGGCTGCTGCTGGTCAGTTCCGTGAACGTGAGTTTCGCGTCGCCGCCGGCGCCGCCGCCCACGGTGAGGACGAAGCCCACGTCGAGTTCCGTGCTGGCGGGCTCGCCGCCGATCGTGACGTTGGGATTGACGCTCGGCTGGTTTCTGGCGTCGAGCTGCATCAGGCCCATCCCGCCGGTCAGGCGGAAGTCATCGGTCAGGCCAGCGTTGAAGTTGGCCCTGACAAATGTCTGCCCGCTGCCGGTGTTGAGATAGATGTCGCCGCTGCGGGGAAACACGAGCTCCAGGCCGGCCTCGTAGCTGAAGGCGGCGTCGAAGCTGCCCTCGGTCCGAAAGCCGAGCCCGGGCAGCCCGAAGTCGGCGGCCAAGGGCACGCTGGAGACGGTGTACCCGTCGGCGAAGCCGAACCGCACGACCACGGCCGGATTGCCGCTGGTGGCGTCCTTCATCGAGACCTCGACCAGAACGGCCTGCTCGGGCACGCCCAGGGCGGAGGCGATCTCCCGGCTGATCAGCCGGGAGAGTGTTGCGGGCGTGGGAGTTCCGACCACACGGATGCTGTTT
>JBMTLP010000466.1:0-3143 GCA_049433245.1 Pirellulales bacterium | reverse complement strand
GACGCCGAAGTGCTTCGCCGCTTGATCGCTCAGGGCTGCCGCCGGGCAAGTCCCGAGGAACCCACGCTCACGCACCTCCCGATCGAGCCCGAGCCCCGTTCACTGGTTCCCGGTGAAGAGTTGCCGATCCGGGTGATCGCACACGAATCCGATGGCTCGTCTCGCGATGTGACGGCGATTACCGCCTTCTCCTCAAACGAGCCAGTCGTGGTAAACGTGAAGTCCAATGGCGTGCTCACCGCCGGAAAACTTCCCGGAGAAGCGAGCATCATGGCCCGCTTCATGGGGCAGATCGCCACCTGGAACACCATCGTGCCCAGGTCCGGCGAAATCCCGCTGGACGCCTGGGACCAAGTGCCCGTCAACAACGTTATCGATCAACTCGCGTGGCAGAAACTCCGCGAACTCAACGTGCTACCAAGCGAGGCTGCCGACGACGCCACCTTCCTGCGGAGAGCGAGCCTTGATGTGCTGGGCCGGCTCCCCACTGCTGAGGAAGCCCGTGCTTTCCTCGCGGACAGCGATCCCGGCAAACGCGATCGCCTCGTGGATGCTCTGCTGGCCCGACCGGAATACGCCGATCGCCAGGCGAACCTTTGGGCAGATCTCCTGCGGCCAAACCCGTACCGCGTGGGCATCAAGCCAACGCTGGCCCTCGACACCTTCCTGCGCGACGCCTTCGCGTCCAATATGCCTTACGACGAGTTTGTGGCTGAACTGCTCACCGCTGAGGGGAGTGTGTGGCGAAATGGGGCAACGGTGATCTACCGCGACCGTCGCTCCCCCGACGAGATTGTCACCATGGCAAGCCAGCTCTTCCTTGGCGTGCGAGTGGAATGTGCGAAGTGCCACCAGCACCCCTTTGAGGTCTATGGGCAGGGAGATTTCTACGGGCTTGCTGCCTACTTCTCGCGAGTTGGCTATTCCGGAACCGGTCTTTCACCGCCGATCTCGGGCGGGGAAGAACTCGTGGTCATCAAAGACTCAGGTAGTGTGAGCCATCCACTGACAGGGAAGACGCTGGCCCCTAAACCGCTGGGTATGCCCGCCTCGGAAGACCTGGAGCAACCTGCAGCAGGGGTCGACCCGCGTGAGGCCCTCATCGACTGGCTGACGGCCCCGGAAAACCCGACCTTCGCCGCCGCTGGTGCCAACCGCATCTGGGCGGAGCTCTTCGGCATTGGCATCGTTGATCCGGTCGACGATTTTCGGGCGACCAATCCACCGAGCAACCCCGAACTGCTTGCCGCCCTCGCCGACTTTTTTCAAGCGAGCGGGTTCGATCAGAAGCAGTTGATCGCGCTGATCATGAAGAGCCGGCTGTATGGCCTCTCGACGATCCCCAACGCCACAAACGCTGGCGACCACCGCAACTTTTCCCGCCACTACCGCCAGCGGCTCCGTGCCGAGCTCGTCGCTGATGCGATTGACGATGTGACGGGGGTGCCGACGAGTTATGCCGGCACGCCCCCCGGCACACGAGCCGTACAGATCTGGACCCATCGCGTGGGGTCTACCTTTCTCGATGTCTTTGGCCGGCCCGACCCCAACCAGGATCCCCCGTGCGAGCGAATCGGCGATGCCACCGTCGTGCAGGCGTTGCACCTGATGAACAGCGGTCACGTGCACACGAAGGTCACCAGCGACGAAGGTCGGGCAGCGAGCCTGGCGGCCTCGGATCTCGACCCTGCCGCCATCATCGACGAACTCTACCTCAGTACCTACGCCCGCTTCGCAACCGCCGACGAGCAGCAGGCTCTCCTCGGCGAATTTGCCCGCGAGGGTGCCACCCGCCGCACCGCTACCGAAGACATCCTCTGGGCCCTGCTCAACACCCCTGAGTTTGTCTACGGTGACTAGTGGCACCTGGGTACAGGCCCGGGATACCTGCTTCCACCACTGAGCTCCCTCCACGCAAGAAACACACGCATGCCGCTACGCGAAACTCACGCTCGGAAGGAATACGAACAGGGTTCCCTCGACGAGGCCACGGTCGCCCCCGATCCGCTGCAGCAGTTCTCGCGTTGGTACGACGACGCCGTGGCGGCCAAGGTGCCAGAACCGGAAGCGATGACGCTCTCCACCGCGACTCCCGAGGGGCGTCCGTCGGCCCGGGTGGTTTTGCTCCGTGGTTTCGATGCCCGCGGCTTCTGCTTCTTCACCAATTACGAGAGCCACAAGGGCCGCGAACTCATCGCCAACCCATTTGCCGCCCTCACTTTCCACTGGACGGAACAGGAACGCCAGGTGCGAATCGAGGGACGGGTTGAGAAGACCAGCCCCGAGGAGTCGGATGCCTACTTCGCCAGCCGCCCAAGTACGTCGCGGATCGGCGCGTGGAGTTCTCCACAGAGCAGCCGGATTCCCGGCCGTGAAGCGCTCGAAGCACTCTTCGCGAAGTTCCGCAGCGAGCATCCGGACGACACCGCGATTCCACGGCCGATTCACTGGGGCGGCTTCCGCCTGATCCCTGACCGCATTGAGTTTTGGCAAGGCCGTCCCAGCCGCCTCCACGATCGCCTCTGCTTCGAGCGGGCCGAAGACGGCGGCTGGGCGCTGTACCGCCTCGCTCCGTAACACACGCCTCCCTCAAGGCGGCCCCAGGGCGGTCGCATGCACGCGCGGGCCAGGGGTGCTGATCGCGCCGCTCACACGAACTCCGCAAGGCCCTGCATCGCCGCATGCGTAGCCCACCATCCCCATCGCCAACGCAGCCACCGTCACCAGGCACGTTTGGTGAGGTCTTCCGGGTGTTCCTCCAACTTGGCGTCACCTCGTTCGGCGGGCCCATCGCGCATATCGCCTACTTTCGCGAAGAGCTCGTGAAGAAGCGACGCTGGGTTGACGACGCCCAGTTCGGTCAACTGCTGGCGATCTGCCAGTTCTTGCCCGGGCCTGCCAGCAGCCAACTCGGGTTCAGCCTGGGCCTGCTCCGGCACGGCTGGACGGGAGGGCTCGCCGCATTTTTGGCGTTCACCCTGCCATCGGCCATCCTCCTGCTCCTCCTTTCGACGGCGGTGCCGCTCGCCGCAGGCCCCGTCGGCCACGCTCTGATGCGTGGTGCCAAGTTGATGGCCTGTGCGGTGGTGGCCCATGCTGTGCTTGGCATGGCGAGCCAACTTTGCCCTGACCGGCCCAGGCAG
>JBMTLP010000465.1:0-3143 GCA_049433245.1 Pirellulales bacterium | reverse complement strand
AAGCGAGAGTGCACGAGTGAGCGAAGCAGGATGCGCAGCGAACGCTCGGCTCATCGGCCCGGGCTCACTCCGAGCGGCCCGCCGCGGCCTCACACGGTGAGGGACGGCTCCGCAGCAGGCACACTGCCAGGAGCACCGTGGCTCTCACCGAAGTAGTACTTCTTGGCATCGGGGTTGTTGAGCACTTCCTCGGCCGTGCCGTGGCAGAGCACTTTGCCAGCGCGAATCACGTAGCTGCGATCGGTGATGGCAAGTGTTTCCCGTTCGCGGTGGTCGGTGATCAGGATCGAAATGCCGTCTTCCCGCAGGCCCTTGATGATCTTTTGGATCGAGTGAATCGTGACGGGGTCGATGCCGGTGAAGGGTTCGTCGAGGAGGATGATCCGCGGCTCGGTCACGAGGCAGCGAGCGATTTCGAGACGGCGTTTTTCACCCCCCGAGCAGGTTTGGGCCCGGGAACGGCGAATCTTGGTAATGTCGAACTGTTCGAGCAGTTCATCACAGCGACGGCGGCGTTCACGGCGATCCATGCCGATCAGTTCCATGATGGCGAGCAGGTTCTGTTCCACGGTGAGTTTGCGGAACACGCTCTGCTCTTGGGCCAGGTAGCCCATGCCCCCGTCGCGGGCGCGAAGAAACATCGGCCAGTCGGTGATCTCTTTTTCGTCGAGGAGCACGCGACCTGAATCGGGGATTACCATGCCGCAGGTCATGCGGAAACTGGTGGTTTTCCCGGCGCCGTTGGGGCCCAGGAGGCCCACGATTTCGCCCGCATCAACGTGGAAGTCGACCCCATCGACCACACGTCGACGGCCGTAGACTTTGACTAAGCCTTCCACCTTCAGAAGCGACATCGCACACCATCCTTGGCGGTCGTGATTCGCTGCCTGTGCTAACGAATCCGGCGCATCCTCCCGAAGTTGGGCCAGAAAGGCAACCGCAACTCAGAGCCTCCAAAACGCAGCGGAATGCTCCAGGAAGCTGGCCAGGGGTGCGGCCAGAAAATCACGAGTGCCTTACCAATCAGCAGGCTGCGGTCCACGTGATGCCCTTCGGTCCAGAGGCGGCTGTCTTTGCTCGCAGCGGAGTTGTCGCCGAGCATGAGGAACTGATCGGGGCCGAGTTCGTAGTCGATCCGCGAGTCTTCCAGCAGTTCGCCGGGACGTCGACCAAGGTCGTAGGCGCCGATATAGAAGAGGTCGCGGAGCACGCGGAGTTGATGCACCGTGACGGTCGCACCGCTGGAGGTGATGCCGACGGGGGCCAGATCTCCCGCGACAACATTTCCCGGCTCACGGGGCGTCGTCACCGGCTGAACCGGGTCTTCCTGTCGCACGAACGTGCAGAGCCGATCAAAGGCGATCCGCTCACCATCGACGAAGAGTGACAGTTCGTCGTCCACGTTGGCGAAGAGCACCTGCCAGCGGCCTGCTCCTCGGATGGGGGTGGGGCCGCGGGGCGTACCGTCATGAGGGGTCGGGTCGCCGGCCTGCAGGGGGATCGTAAGCGTGGCTTCGCCACTGATCAAATCGATCACACAGCGGTAGGCCAGCCCCCCCTCGACCAGTTCGAAGGCGACCTCTCCCTGGTTGCTCTCGGTTTGCAGATCCACCTCAATCGCCAGATCACCCACCCAGTGGGAACGGGTGCGGATCGAGTTGTAGGCCTCAAAGTCATCGATCAGCCGAGCCTCAGCCATCCCGCTCACATCACGTCCTGCCTTCACCGCTTCCCACACATCGCCGTCGGGGAGGAAGTGTCGGTAGCGAAGCGTCGCGGTACGGCCTTCAGGGCAGGCGACGGCATAGCTGCGTCCTCCATCCTCACTGGCCCAACCAGGCCCACTGCCGCTCTTCCAGTCCGCCCATCGCTGCGGCCAGCCGGCAGCGTGCAACGCCTCGGGCAGATGGTGGCTGTCATGCACTTCCTGCAGCATCGCCAGCAGTTTCTCGGGCTCTTTGCGAATGATCTGTTCGGGCTCGCCTGCGGTACTGACCCACAAATCGCCATCGATGATCGAAATCGTCTCGCCCGGCAAACCGACGAGCCGCTTGATGTAGTTGACCTTGGCATCTTCAGGGTACTTAAACACCACCACATCAAACCGCTCCGGATCGGCGAGGTCGTAGGCGGTTTTGCTCACCAGGATGCGGTCGCCGTGAAACGACGGATACCGCCAGTCGTACGTCACCTCATCGCCGTCGCGAACGAGGAGATCGGTCTCGTAGCCACAGTTGGGGCAGCGGGCCGTCGACACCATCTTTTGCTCAAGCCGTGTTCGCAACTGATCAAGAGGCCCCCGCGGCGCCTCGATCGTGGCGAGCTTTCGCTGGGCTGCGGCACGGGACGCGTCGTTCCGCGAGGTGTCGACCACGGCTGCCCGCAGTTCGCTCACCGTCCGCTCCACACGGATGAGCTCTTGTCGCCAAGCCTGCGACTGATCGTCTTCCTCACGGCTCGCCCCCACCTGGTAACCCCGACCACAGGCTTCACACTCGAGGTCCTTGTGACGACCCATGAGCGTGGTGGCCATCGATCCGGTGGGGATCACGAAGGCCTCCGCCTCAAACGTGCGAAACAAGAGGGCGAGGGTAAACGCCACCACGATCGACTCGATCGTCTCACGACCATAGCCCAAGGGGCCGCGAACCGTGTCGTTGGCACGCGGTTTGGCGATCGGAGGAGGGGCCGTCGAGGACCCTGCAAGCGTGTTCCCGGGAAGACTCATCGGTGGTGATCCTGCGTGGAGCGCGGCTTTCGTTCAACGTAGTGTATCGGGCGAGCGGGGCGGATCAGCGATGCCGCCGCGGATCGAGCACGGCCTCGAGAGCGTCGCCGAGGAAGCCAAGCGCCAGGAGCGTGACAGCCAGGGCCGCCGAAGGAAAGACGAACAGCCACCAGGCTGGGTCGATCGGAATGAGTGCCTTCAGACCGGCGTTGGCGAGCAGCCCCCAGGACACGTCCGGCGGCTGAACCCCGAGGCCCAAAAACGAGAGAAAACTCTCAAAGAGCATCACCCGGGGCACGGTCAGCGAGAGGGTGACCACGACCGTTCCGGCAAGATTCGGCACCACATGCCGCAAGAGAATCCGCATGGGGCTCGCTCCACTCGCCCGAGCAGCCTCGACGTACGTGGCGTCTCG
>JBMTLP010000464.1:0-3144 GCA_049433245.1 Pirellulales bacterium | reverse complement strand
CCGCCACTGACTGCAAGATGCCTCGCAGCTTGTTGACGACGAGCGTGGCCAGAGCCTCACCCTCGACATCTTCGGCGATAATGACCAGCGGCTTGCCAGCCTTACTCACAGCCTCGAGGAGCGGCACGAGGTTCTTCGCACTCGACACCTTCTCCTCAAAAATGAGGATGTAGGGATCGTCGTACTCACACACCTGCGAGTCGGCGTCGGTGACGAAGTGCGGCGACAGGAAGCCACGGTCAAACTGCATGCCTTCGACAACCTCTACCGTCGTCTCAGACTGCTTGCCTTCCTCGACCGTGATCACGCCGTCCTTGCCCACCTTGAGGAAGGCTTCCGACAGCACGTTGCCGATCGTGGGATCGTTGTTGCCAGCGATCGTGGCGATCTGCTGGAGCTCCTTCTTGTTCTTCTCGTTGATTGGCGTCGCCTGCGCGAGGATCGCGTCGCTCACCGCCTTGACGGCCTTGTGGATGCCTCGCGAGAGCGCCATGGGGTCGGCCCCAGCGGCGATCATCTTCAGACCCTCGCGGAAAATCGCCTCAGACAGGACCGTCGCCGTGGTGGTGCCGTCACCTGCCACGTCGTTGGTCTTGCTGGCAGCTTCCTTGACGAGCTGAGCACCAAGGTTTTCGAACGGATCCTCCAGATCGATGTCCTCGGCGACGGTCACGCCGTCCTTGGTCACCTTCGGAGATCCCCAGCCCTTGTCGAGCACCGCGTTGCGGCCGCGCGGGCCGAGCGTGCTCTTCACAGCACGGGCGAGTTTCGAAACGCCTTGCAGCAGCGGCTGACGGGCATCGTCGTCAAAGACCATTTGCTTCGCCACGAATGTCTCCTTCCAAGAGATGGTGTCGCGAGATGTGGGTTTGGCAGTTGAATGCGTTGTTTCTCGGTTAGAGCAAGCCGCGTGCCGAGCAGTGAGCGCCCCACCAGAAAGATTGGAAAAACGAGGATTTTCCCTGTTTTCTGCGATCCTGGCCGGCTGCCTTGCCCGGCAACCATGGTCCAACGCGGGATGTCCCTGCCGTTTTGGCAACCAGTTTCTGCTGCCTGGACAGGGAGGACGCGAGCGAGCACCGGCGTCAGGGCACCCACGACACGCTGCTGTCGATTTCCCGCACAAAGGCCGCCAGGAGGTCGGCGGTGCGGTCTACATCATCCAGTGAGACGGTTTCCACGGCGGAGTGCATGTAGCGGTTCGGCACGCTCACGAGGCCCGTCGCCACGCCCCCTCGGGTGGTCTGCAAGACGTTGGCATCCGTCGGGGTCGCCCGCCCATTCGCAGCGAGTTGGATCGGGATCCCAGCCGTTCCAGCCGCGTCAATCAGCCGCTGCACCACATGCGGGTTCATGTTGGGGCCGCGGTAGACAACGGGTCCTTTGCCAAGCGAGATGTCGCCTTCGGCTTTTTTATCGATGGTGGGGCAGTCGGTGGCATGCGTCACGTCAACCGCGATCCCAACCTGCGGATCTACAGTGTGGGCACTGGTTTTCGCTCCGCGAAGGCCGATTTCCTCCTGCACGCTCGACGACACAAACAGCCCACACCCAAGCGGCCCGGCGGCAGCACGGCGAAACGCCTCGAGCACTGTCCATAGCCCCACTTTGTCGTCCATCGCCACCGCGGCTGCCCGATTGTTTCGCAAAACCTGGGCTTTGAGTTCAAAAGTCAGGCAGTCGCCCACCCGCACCACGCTCTCGGCGTCCGCCTTGTCAGCGGCACCGATGTCGACCCACAAATCCTTCATTTTGGGTACGACTTTTCGCTCTTCGTCGGTGAGCAGGTGGATAGGTTTGCGAGAAATCACCCCAGGCACCGGTCCCGTTGCCGTCCAGACCACCACGTGCGACCCAACAAGTTGCATCGGATCCCACCCGCCGATCGGCTGCACCCACAGATAGCCGTCGGCGTCGATGTGCTGCACGATCAGGCCGATCTGATCACAGTGGCCTACGAGTAGCACTCGCGGCGTGACCGAGGTGTTCTTGCCACCAATCACATTGCCATGGGCGTCGGACGTCACCGTGTCGGCAATCCCGGCGAGATACTCACGAACGAGGTCCTGAATCGGTTTTTCATAACCCGATGGGCTCGGCGTCTCGAGCAAGCGGAACAGAAAATCGCGTGCAGCGGCATCCATGACAGCGTTTCCGGTAGTAGATAGTGCGGGCGGTTGTGAGCGCTGCCGTCACGGTACGGACGGCGAACTGGCCTTGCAAGCGTGGCCCCCGCCCCACGAGGCCCCCGTTTGAACGTGTGCCACAGACGATTACGATGCACGGAGTTCTGTCACCCGGGAGCAATGCATTTATTATGACCGAGCCCGTGCGGATTGGCGTTGTCGGCCTCGGCACGGTGGGCTCCGGAGTGATGCGGCTGCTCTCTTCGTCTGCCGACCACATCGCTCGGCACGCTGGTCGCCGCATCGTGGTTGAGCGAGCCGTTGTCGCCAATCCTGCGAAGAACCGCGGTCTCGACTTCCCGGCGGAACGCATCTCGAACGATATCGGTTCCATCAGCCGCGATCCCTCGATCTCAGTGGCTGTGCTGCTGGTGGGGGGCCTCGAGCCCGCACGCAGCATGGCGATCGAACTGCTCGAAAGTGGCAAAGATCTGGTGACTGCCAACAAGGCCCTGCTCGCCGAGCACGGCCCGGAACTGTTTGCCCTGGCCCGCCGTCGTGGTCGGGCGATCGCCTTTGAGGCAGCCGTGGCCGGGGGCATTCCGATCGTGGCAGCCATTGGCGAGTGCCTTGCCGCCAATCGGATTGAAAGCATCCGGGGCATTCTCAATGGCACGAGCAACTTTATCCTCACCCGGATGGAGGAAGATGGCCTCGACTATGCCGATGCTCTGGCGCTCGCCCAAGCCAAGGGCTTTGCCGAGGCGGACCCGTCGATGGATGTCGATGGCACCGACGCGACCCAAAAGCTCGCTATCCTGGCCCACCTTGCCTTTGGTGTGTGGGTTCCTTGGAAGGAGATCCCGCGCGTCGGCGTCGACACGCTCGACATCGGGTTGTTGAACGACGCTGCCGAACTTGGCTACCGAGTCCGGCTGGTGGCGGTGGCGACCCGCGAAGGTGGTGTGCTCTCGATGCGGGTCAGCCCAGCCCTCGTCCGGGTGGGCACACCACTCGC
>JBMTLP010000463.1:0-3148 GCA_049433245.1 Pirellulales bacterium | reverse complement strand
GGCGGGTCGGAGCAAAAATCGACGCCGTCTATCAGCGGCTCTCGCGGCTGCACCTCTCCCTGCGGCAGTGCGTCGAAGGAAAACTGGCGGCAGAAGGAGGCCTGGGATGAGCGACACACCTGCTTCGGAACATGCGGCTGACCCAGCCAGCATCGAGCGGCTGCTACGGCTGCTCGACGGCAGCCTTGCTCCTGAGGAACAGGCGGAGGTTTCTGCCTGGCTCAGCAAAGATGCCTCGGCACGACGTCTGCTTCGCGATCTCGCGGAACAGGCTGTTGGCCTCGCGGAGCTTGCGCACCAGGAGGATGCCGCCACAGAAACACCACTTCCGCCGCAGCACCCTGTGCCTGTCGTGCCCCGTCGGCGGCCCCTCCTGGCCCGCTGGCAGTCGGTAGCGATCACTCTTGTCGCGTCGATCGTTGTCACCGCCAGCGGCTACTCCGCCTGGACGCTCGGCCGGCTTCCTCCTGCCCGTGTCGCGCGGGCCGTCGGCCCCACACGGCTGTTTTCCGCCTCGGGCCGTACGGTTGATGGCATTCCGGAGGGGCACCGGCTGCAGCCTGGCGACACGCTGGAGTCGCTCTCCAGTGATGCGTGGATCACGACTGACCTCGGGGGAGGGCAGCTGACAACCGCCGGCGACTCCGTCGTGCGGGTGCTTCGGCCGGATGGCAACGAACGACGGTTCGCCCTCGTCCAGGGCAGCCTGTGGATCGACCCGACAGCTGACAACCGCCTCGGTGATGTCGTGGTGCAGACACCGACAGCAGAGGTGGCGGCTGCCGGCAGCCTGTTCGATGTCCGCGCGAGTGCGACCAACTCGCTGATCCGAGTCCACCGAGGCCGGGTCACGGTGCGGCGGCGAGTGGATGATGCCTCGGTAGCCATTGCCGCCGGAGAGCAGACGAGAATCTCACTCGATGCCTCCGGGCCACCTACCGCATGGCCACAGCCACCCTTCACCAACCGGTGGTCTTTGGACCTCCCCAGTGCCGCTCACGTCAGTCATGGCGTTGTGGTTCCAACGATGGTTGAACTTCCGGCCAGGCTCTTTCAGTGGGCTGTTGATCTCACCAACGGTGGTGAGCCCCAGGCCAGGAGCAGTGGCCCAACCGCCTCAGATCTTCCACCCAGGCTGTATGCGATTCCCCTGCTCTGGAAAGAGAACGTGGAGACTCCGGTGCTGCTGCATGTGGCTGCCGTCGCCGCCTGGATGACCACCGACTCACCCGTCCAGATTGAGGCCGACTCCAAGGTGCTCTTCCGTGGCGAGATGGAACACCGCTGCGGGATTCGCCTGGGCTTCACCACCCAGCGGATGCAAGGGGTGTTTGCCGGCAAGTTCGAGGTGGACGTTTCCGCTGACGACCTGAGTTGGAACGGCAGCCGCTGGGAGATCACCCTTGGCGTCGATCAGTTCGAGGCCATGAGCCCCCAACTCTCTACCACACCAGTTGACCAAGAACTGGGCGACATCTACGTGGTGCTCCTCGACGGAACCGCAAAGCTCAGCCTCTCCGCCATCGAGATCGGTCAAGAGTTGTAAAACCGGTACGCACGTAGGGCTCAGGAATCCGCTCTTCTGTGACAGGCTCGATTTCACACGAGCAGTCAGTTGCAGGCCACGTAAATCGGTGAAGAACCGAATGATCGGTGTGATCCTGATGGCGGCTGGACTGTGGATGTCCACTGAAATGGCTGCGAGTCGTTGATAAACAAACTTGGGGAAGCCAGTCACTTCTTCCGTCGCTACGGTTCCGCTGCCGACTCGTTCTGAAACTGGTCTCGGGTTGGATACGATAGTTCCGCCTCCGATAGAGAGGTCGGGGGCCACATCGTTGAAACCGTTTTACGCAGGCAGAAAATGAAAGACGTAACGGCACCTGACATGACCTGCTCTGTTTGCGGGCACACCGGTGGCTTCTCGCGTGCGAAGCCCCGCTTTCTGGTGTTCGGCACATGGCACTGGCTGGTGGAACGAAACACCGCGAGAAGGACGTTGGTCTGCCCGCAATGTGGGACAAAACTGACGTTGGCGGCTGGGCAATGGGCTCCGCACATACTCATGGCGTTCATGATCGTCGTGGCCTTGGTTGGCGCGTGGCTGATTGCGGTCTTTGTGGTCCATCCGGGTTCTCTGTGGGGCGGTTAGGATCCTCCCCTGAGCAGGATGCCGGTGTATGAGCGAGGGTTCTGCACGCCGTGTTGAAAACGATTTCAACTGCTTCATCCGCACTCATCGAGTGAGGAGGTGCGGTGACTCCGAGGCCGAGGATATGAGCCTCGCGGGAAGTCTCATTCATTTGCCCCATGCGTTTCCGCTGGCATGGCGCGGAACCGTGTCGAGCCATTGCGTGAAAGGCGATGCCGCCCAGGGGAACGCGCGAAGCCCCGTGATCAGTGTCGAAGTCATCCAGGGATGTCGCATCGTTGAGGCCAGCGAGCGAATCAGCCATTGGCGGCGGCGCACGAGCCTCCGATGCTCGGCCGTCCATTGCGAGCACAGCGACTCGTTCCAATCGGCCACCCCTCGATCGGCCAATGGCGCGACGGCAAGGGCGCCGTGCAGCGCCCAGGCGATGCCCTCGCCTGTAAATGGTTCCACGTATCCTGCTGCGTCTCCGACGGAGAAAATACGAGTGCCCGCAATGCGATGCGGCGACCGCGTGAGCAAGGGCGTCGCAGCCCATGCCAGCGATTCCAGGCCCTCGAGTTGCGAAAAACCGGCCTCCCTCGCCGTGGCAGCGGCCACTTCGCCCAGCCCCAGTCGCTGGATCGATGCGGGATCGAATGCGGCCGCCAAGTCGACGCACTGACCCTCGACGCGAACGGCGCCCAGATAGCCATGCCGGCCGCAGGCCATGTAGATCTTTCCCGCCTCCAGCCGACTGCCCCCCTGGTGACACACGATGCCGGCGCCGATTCGGGAACCTGGAATCGTTGCACCCGTCGCAGATCGAGGGCTGCGGCCGCCGGTGGCTGCGACGGCATCTTTTCCCTGTTCGGCGTCGGCCCAGTGCGCGGCCATGCCGGCCAATCCGTGCGCGGCAAGGATGATACGGCCGGCGACCTCGAAGCGACGCGAGCCCTGCTGACAAGCCACCACCCGATGGTCGCCATCCAGTGACGTCAATGTCGCGGGGGGGGG
>JBMTLP010000462.1:0-3150 GCA_049433245.1 Pirellulales bacterium | reverse complement strand
CGATGTGAGCAACTCCAACTGAGGCATCGCCCCTCAGCCGTCTGCTCGCATCGAGAGCGGCGCGTTAGGTGTGCTGGAGTTTCTCTCGCAAAGCAGAGACGACCGGTTGTGGCACAAACTGCGACAACGCCATGTCGTCTGCCAGCGGTGTGATCTGCTTGAGCAGCGACGAGGAAATGTGGGAGTACTGCGCATCGGCCATGAGAAAGACGGTCTCAACTTCCGGGGCCAGTTTTCGATTCGCCAGCGACATGGTGAACTCCGCCTCAATGTCGGTCAGCGACCGCATGCCGCGGAGCAAGACGCGGGCGGCATGCCTCCGCACGAACGACACTGCGAGCCCATCAAACTGCTCCACGCGAACGCCCGGAAGGTGGGCCACCGATGCCCGCACGAGATCCACGCGCTCCTCGAGGGAGAAAAGGGGGTGCTTGTTCGGGTTGATCCCCACCCCCACGATCACGCTCTGGAAGATCCTGGAAGCCCGCTGGATGACGTCGAGGTGGCCCAGCGTGATCGGGTCGAAGGACCCTGTGTAGACGGCATTTCCGGAGTCGGAAGTCAGGCCACACGGCTCGTTGGCGGAGCGGGGAAGCGGGTTTTTTTCCTGTAATGGCACGGTTTGTAGCGGTTCGGAGGACATGGCGGCTTATCGGGTTTGCACACGGCTGCGGAACCCGCATCAAAGGTTCCCCAGGCATTTGCCCGAAACTCGCCGTGGACGCCTCACGGCGGGAAGGTATTGTATGGGTCCGACGACGGATTGATGAGCGGTTCCAAAAACCGCTCTTGCGGAGCTCATGGTGGGCTCCACGGATCCCAAAACTCGTGGACTACGGGGGAGGCCAAGCGACGTGACGAAGGCATTGCCGCTGACGAGCATGGTCGTTGCTGGACTGATCGGGGTGCTGAGCCTCGCCGATCTCGCCGTTGGTATTCCCTTTGGCCGTGCCAACATTCCGTTTGATGCGGTGTGCTTGGTGGCTTCGCTGATTCTGGGATACCTCGCCTGGAGCATCACTGAGAAGAAGCGGTCCTGATCGCCGCGGGCGGGGCTTGATTGCCCCCACCCTTTCGTCTGTGGCTCGGTTAGGCCGCGGCCAGGATGCTGCCGCGGTCTTCGGCGGCAAGGCCCCCCTGCAAGCGGCGGGGAAGGTCGACGAGCAGGCCCGCGTGAGCCGACTTCTGGCGGACTGCTGTTTCGACGTACGTCAGCGTTTGACGGAGTTTTGCAAGGCCTGCTTCCGGCCGGTCCTGTGCGGAGCAGCCCGTCTCGAGAAGTGTCAGGCGGCCCGTTTGGGGGCGGCGGTCCTCCAGCAGGCCGAACAGGCGGCGGCGGGGTGCTGAGAAGCCGGCTTCCCAGAGCCCCCACTGCAGGCACCGGCACTCCCAGCCTGCCGGCGGAGGTCGTCTCGACTGTCGGTCCACGGCGTGCAGACGCTGGGTGGCCACGATGTCGATTCCTGCTTCAACGAACAGCCCACGGTGGTCGAGGGGGCGATCGCCGTGCACGACGGCTGCTGAGAGTCGTCCGGCGACTCGTCGCAGGCTTGCGCGAATCTCCTCTCGCTGCAGCGATCCGCTGCTGACGGCGTTGCCAACCTGCACAGCGAGGTTGCCTGCCGTGCCGCCGATGTCGAGCCACTGGTCAATCGCTTCCGGAGCGACCGTCCAGGTGACAGGGATGCCGCGCGAGGCGACCTCAGACTGCCAGCGAGCCATGTCAGCGGCAGAGGCGTCCTGTGGGACTCGGCAGCAGATGACTACGTGACCAACGTCTCGGGGAGAGCGAGGCATGGGAGGCTCCGTCCTGGTGCAAAGCGTGCGGTCGTCGCACCGCTGCTCGACCGCACTGAGTCGCATCGTCAACGAAGTTCGCTCGATTCAGTCCGCACCCTCGCAGAGCGCACACTCTTCTTAATCAGCCTTTTCAGACCTCAGTTTGCTCACGGTGGTGGGATTCCCAAGCCTGCATCGCCTCGATGAGCGATTCCATAGACGGGCTGTTGCTGACCACCGTCGCGTGGAGGCCATGAGATCTCAACACCTCTGCCGCGGCCGGGCTGTTGCAGGCGGTTTTCCACTGAGCGAGACGCGAGCCAAACAGGCGCGAGGCAGACTCGGTGATGGCGGGGCTTGAGAGCATCACCCAGTCGATGGCGTGCCTCTCAAGCAGGGCCACCGCCGCCGCATCGAGGGCGGGAATGTCGCGGCTCAAATACGCCGTGACTCGCTGCACGTGGTGATGCCGCGCGATCAGTTCCTGTTGGAGCGTGTCGCGGCCACGGTCTGCCTGGATCAGAAGGAAGCGGCGGTTGGCAGGTTCTTGGGCGAAGCAGGCGAGCAGGCCAGCCGCTGAGTGGGTGGCCGGAACGAGGTCGCAGGCAAGGCCGCGAGCGGTGAGGGCGTCGGCCGTGCGAGGCCCCACGGCTGCAAGGCGCGCTGTTCCAAGCAACCGTGCATCCCCTTGCGCGAGGAGCCGATCACAGAAGGTCTCCACCCCGTTTTGGCTGGAAAACACGATCCAGTCGAAGTTTGCGGCCTCGCGGATCGCCTGATCGAGTGGTTCCCAAGAGTCGGGGGGCCCGATCTCGACTGCGGGGATGCACAGGCCGTGGGCGCCGGCCCGGTGCAGCATCGAGAGAACGTCTCCGGCCTGCGCTGTCGGCCGGGTGGTGAGCACGCGCCGCCCTGCCAGGGGGAGCGGCGGGGTGGCTTGCGTTGCCTTGAAAGCGGTGGCGACCACGTCTCCCACGATGATGATCGCAGGCGATGGCCACGAGCGGATGGCGGTATCGTGGCGAAGATCCTGGAGTGTTGTGACCCGCCGCCGCTCATCCGGCCAGCTGCAGCGGCTGATCACGGCCACGGGCCGCTCTCCACGACAGCCTGCGTCGAGCAAGGACTGGCTCCAGCTGTCGACCTTTTCCAGCCCCATGTAGACCACGATCGTGCCGAACTGGGAGGCAAGCCTCGCGAAATCGTCACGCTGTTCCTCGCTCTGCGACGAAGCGGCTGAGCGATGCCCGGTGATCAAGGTCACGCTCGACGCATGTTCACGGCTTGTGAGAGGGGCCGCGATGGCCGCGGCCGCGCCGCCGTCGTCGCCCCGCGCGCGTCCCCTCCATCGGCGTCCACGCGCACCCGTCT
>JBMTLP010000461.1:0-3152 GCA_049433245.1 Pirellulales bacterium | reverse complement strand
CCGCGATGGATGCCGGCGCTGTGCGAATCCCGGCCAACCGCACGGCCTCGGCATTGGTACCAATCGCTACCAGATATCGCCCAAACACGGTGCCCCACAGCACAAACTGAGCAGCCACCACCACGCAACAGGCCGTAAGAAAGGCAGGTGACAGCCCCAGCCCGGCAACGGGTTCGCCAAACCAGTTGATGGAGCGACCGATGTAGATCGACTGGGATTCGGTCAGGAGTTTGGTGCCTCCGCGTGCAATTTCCAGCATGCCGAGCGTCACGATAAACGAAGGGATCCGCCCCAGGACCGTCACGACACCGCTGAGCAGCCCGCAGCCGGTCGCCACGACCACACTCACCGCCAGGGCTGCAGGGAGCGGCCAGTGATACTCAGCCATGAGTACTCCCAACACGCCAGAAGACAGCGCGAGCAACGACCCAACTGAAAGATCGATGCCCCCAGCGATCAGCACAAACGTCATGCCCACGGCCAGGAAGGTAAGGTCCGGCAGTTGATTGGCCATGCTGACAAACGTGGCCGGTTGCAAGAAATTGCGGCTCGCGACGGAGAACACCGCCACAAGCAGCCCCAGCACCGCAACCAATCCGCCATACTGCACCAGGACATGCTTGGTGAAGGAACGCCTCATCCGGATACCCTCCGCTGGGACGCTTCCGCTCCGGGGGCGTCGTGCCAGGTTGCAAAACTCGCTTGGGTTACCAGCCGCTTGCTCCATGCTGAGCGGTCCCAGATTCCGCTCACGCGGCCTTGAGCTAACACAAGCACGCGGTCACACGTGGCTTCGATTTCGTCCCAGTCACTCGAGGCGATCAGGATCGAGGCACCCGCACCCGCAAGTGTTTCGAAGAGTTGGTACATCCGCCGCCTGGCCGCCACGTCGATGCCTCGGGTGGGCTCATCCAAGAGCAGGATGTGCGTCGCCCGCAGCAGCCACCGCCCGACGAGCACCTTCTGCTGATTGCCGCCGCTGAGGGTGTCAATCGCTTGCTCCAATGACGACAGACGGGTGTCGAGCTGTGCCAGCGTTGCCTGCGTTGCCCGCCGCTCGGTCGCGCGGTGGACGATGCCTCCGCGAGCAAAGCATGTCGAAAGGGCAGCCAGCGAAGCATTCGCTTGCACGGACTGTCCGAGCAAGAGCCCGTCGAGTTTGCGGTCTTCCGTGACCATGGCCATCCCGGCAGCCACGGCCGCACTCGGCGAGCGAAACGGCTCGCTCGATTGGCGATCTGGCATGTGCACTGAGCCCGCTTCGGCTCTGTCCGCTCCGTAGAGAGCCCGCAGCAGTTCGCTGCGACCTGACCCAACCAGCCCTGTGATGCCCAGTCGCTCTCCTCGTCGCAGACTCAGCGTGATGTCGCGGACGAATCCGCAGCGCAGTCCACGCACCTCAAGGGCTGTGTCGTTCCGGGCGAACGACTGAAAGTCGCTTGCCCGGACCGACGCCGCTTCACCCGTCATGGCCGCGACGACGTCTGCTGGCGAGAACGTCGCCGTCGTCCAGGTACCAACACTCTGTCCATCCCGCAGCACCGTGGCCCGGTCGGTGATGGCCGCCACTTCGTCGAGGCGGTGACTGATAAACACAATGCCCACGCCCTGCCCACGCAGGCGTCGCAGCCAGTCGAAGAGTTGCTCGGTCTCGTGGCTCCCGAGCGCCGCGGTGGGCTCATCCAACAGCAGCAACCGGCACTCCCGCGCCAGTGCGGCGGCAATCTCCACCAACTGCCGCATGCCTACGCCGAGTTCGGCGACCGGGGCGTCGACATCGAGCGAGGTCAGCCCGAAGCGATCGAGCACGCGGTGGGCGAGCGAGCGGAGGGTTTGCCGCTGCAGCACGCCACCCCGCGCGGGCAGCCTGCCAAGAAAAAGGTTCTCCGCCACCGAGAGCGTGGGGATTAAATTGAGTTCCTGGTGCACGATCGCCACACCGGCTCGCTCGGCAGCCCGCTTGTCGCGGGGTGCGTACACACACTGGCCAAGCGACATCACGCCCTCGCTGGGGCGAACGAGGCCGGCGAGGATTCTCGAAAGCGTGCTTTTGCCAGCGCCGTTGGCCCCGAGCAAGGCGTGGATCTCCCCCGCCCGCACCTCGAAGGCAACGTCTCTGAGCACCTGCACCTCGCCGTAGCGCTTGCCGAGGCCGTGCGTCGTCAACAACGGCTCGGTCACGGCGCGGCCAGAGATGCGGCAGTTACGAGATCGACCGGTGTCTCACGGTCGGCGACGGATGCCTGAGGGTTGGCAACGAGTTCGAGGGCCGCCTCGATGCCAAACACGGCAAGTTGATCGCCGTGCTGATCTGCGGTCGCAAGCACATCGCCCGCCAAGATCGCCTCCTGGATGGCTCCAATGTTGTCGAAGCCTACGATCTTCAGGTCGCCGACTCGGCCCGCTGCCTTGGCTGCGGCCAGGGCACCCAGGGCCATGTTGTCGTTGGCGGCAAGGATCGCCTTGATCTCCGGGTGCTCGCTGAGGATGGACGAGGCAACCGTGTTGGCAAGACTCATCTCCCACTCGGCCGACTGGCTCTCCACGACCGAAACGCCCGCGGCAGCAAGGGCGTCTTCAAAGCCGAGACGTCGCTGGGCCGCGTTCAACGAACTGCGAATGCCTTCGAGGATCGCAACCTGATCGCCGGCGGTAAGCAGCGAGGTCAGTGTCTCTGCCACCTTGCGTGCACCGGCACGGTTGTCGGGACCGACGAACGGAATCGTCACCCCCTCCTCGGCTAACACCTCGGTATCAAGCCGATTGTCAATGTTGATCACGATGACGCCAGCCTCCCGGGCCCTGCGGAGGGCAGGTACAAGCGCCTTGGAGTCGGCAGGAGCGATCACAATCGCGTCGACGTCGGCGGCCACCATCTCTTCGACGATCGCAACCTGTCGGGCCAGATCCCGCTCGTCTTTGATTCCGTTGACGATGAGTTCGTAGGTCTCCGCGTGGGCGGCCTGATGCGCTGCAGCCCCGTCGGCCATCGTCGAGAAAAACTCGTTGGCCAGCGACTTCATCACCAGGGCCACCCTCGGCTTGTCGGAGGCGGATGTGGACGCGGTTGTTGAGCCCGTCTGCTGCGCACCACTCCCGCAACCCGTTGCCAGGCACGCGACGGCCAGCACAAACCAGGCTATGAGCGGCCG
>JBMTLP010000460.1:0-3165 GCA_049433245.1 Pirellulales bacterium | reverse complement strand
GTCTCGTGGGTTCGAATCCCACCCCATCCGCCTTTTGGGAAGAGCTGTTTCCTGCGGCGCTCTTTCCCACTTGCCGAACGATCCTTGAGAACGGCCGCACCTATCGATGCCGGTTCAGCCTGCGTGATCGTCGTCAGGCATCCTGCGAGAGAATGGCCGCAAGCAGGGGCGACTGATCCGGCAGGAATGGGTTGACGACCGTCACGCCGCGCCATGTGAAACCATGCTGAAGGTCTTCGCTGAGCATCATGCGGCAGTGACTTTCCGCAGCCACAGCCATCACCAGCGAATCCCACATTCGAAACTCGTGGTTCACGGAGAGATCGAACGCCGACTGAAACGAAGCCCATGTTGAGTCGATGACGTCAAACGAATCGGCCCAGCCAAGCACGGCGTCGCGGGCAGCCTCGCGAGTCCGCTCCGCCTTTCGCGTGAGGACCAGCATCAACTCGCCGAGCACCTGCGCTGGCAGCACGACGGCCGGTTCGGGCAGCCGCTCAATGAGGCCGATGACGATGCGACACCTCTCCGCATCCCCGACGCCCTCGGCGTATGCGAGCACATTGGTATCGATAGCGACCCGCATGCCTAGTTCTCGTAGAGTTCGTCGCGGGTCCAGTTGCGGGCTCCAACCGCAGGCTGTCGTCGCAACCGCTCAAGCAGCATGCGTTTCGCCGCCTGCCGCTCGCGACCGCGAGCGTGAACCGGTGCGATAGTCGCCACGGGCCTGCCGCGCGACACGACAGTCACATGCTCTCCCTGCGATACTTCACGAAGGAGGCGGGAAAAATGTCGGTTGGCGTCGGCGGCAGAGATTGTCTTCATGATCATTACGCCCAGCGTGAAGTAGTTCTAAACACTACGAAGCCCCGTCCGGCTCGTCAAGAGCGCTGACGCTCAGGCACGATAGACCGGTTCATGGAACTTCCTAAAGCATCACCGCGGCGATCAGCGGTTCGCCAGCGGCTACTTCAGAGCGGCTGGCCACCGTCGTCGTTCTCGGCGGAGTCGCTTGGCGTCAGCGCGATCGCGACGTCCATTCTTATAATTCCGCACTTAAAACCGGCCAGTGATCGCCACGTTTCAGGAAGGCTGCTCTGCCGAGACGAACGCCCGTGCCAGGCAGGTACGGTGGGCAGGGTGACCCGAACGATCAGGCAGGTGATCAACATGCCGACGTGACGTCGGCAGCATCCCGAGCGATGGTCCCCAGCAGTGATTATCAGCGAGACCGACGACTGCGTCGCGATTGACTCCAGAAGAATGCTGCCGCGCCGCCGAGCCGCGGGCGGGACGCACTCGGCATCGAGCCGCTGCTGGAGCGAACGCCCAAGCACCTCAGTGGTGGCGAGGCGAAGCGGGTGGCGATTGGGCGGGCGATCGCCTTTCGGCCGAGGCTCTTGCTGCTGGATGAGCCCCTCGCCGCGCTCGATGAGGATCATCGGCTGCGGCTGCTTGCGCTCCTCAAATCCTTGCGGCGTGCCGAGCAGGTGACCACGCTGCATGTAACGCACTACAGCGATGAGGCGGCGGCGGTTGGCGAGCATTTCTTCCGGCTGGTGAATGGTGAAATTGTGAGCACCGCTCGGCCGGTGGCAGATCAGCCGCGACGAACAATCGCTGCGGAAGGCGAGACGAATCGAAACGACGAGGCAGCGAACGCGAACACGAGTGAGGAGGCGTGATGGCCGAAATCCAGGTGCATGTGGACTACAGCGGGCAGCTGCGAACGGCGGCGGGCTGTGGGGCGGCGACCGTGGAGGTTGCGGAGGGAACCTCGCTGCGAGGGCTGCTGAACCGGCTGGTCGCTGACGCGCCGCCGCTTGGGCCCCACCTCTTCAGTGACGCGGGTGGCGTGCAGCCGAGCCTGCTGCTGGTGGTCAACGGAGCGGCCGTGCCTAGCGGTGAGGCGGCGAAAAGGGTCACCCTGGCGAGGGGCGATCGAGTGAGCCTGATGCCGCCGGTGGCCGGGGGCTAACCGCCACGGCGAGACCGCGGCGGCAAGTTGATCACCGTTTGAGTGCGAGAGGGAAGGGAGCCAGCAGCGATGCCTGAGGAGAACACGCCAGCGGAAAGCGCCCAAGGAGTGAGACCGCCAGGGCGCCAGGCAGCGAGCGAGCAGCCGGAAAAGGACGATCGCTACGGCTGGCAGCGGGATGTGACCGGCTTTGGCGACGAGGGGCAGGCTCGCCTGCGGGAGGCGACGGTGCTCGTCTCGCGAGTGGGGGGCGTTGGCGGGACAGTTGCCCTGTATCTGGCAGCAGCGGGTGTCGGTCGGCTGGTGCTCGCGCATGCTGGGCCGCTGCGGATCGACGACCTCAACCGGCAGATCCTGATGAACACAGCAGGCCTGGGCAGGCTGCGGGTGGAGACGGCACAGGCGACGCTGGCTGCGCTGAATCCGGACGTCGCCGTGGAAACTGTTCCTGTCAACATCAGCGACGCGAATGCCTCACAGATCGTCAGCCGCTGCGACCTCGTGGTCTCCGCCGCCCCGCTGTTTTCGGAGCGTCTGGCGATGAATGCCGCAGCAATCTCTTGTGATGTGCCGCTGGTGGATGCCGCGATGTACGACATGGAGGCGCGGCTGTTTGTGCGAGAAACCGCCAGCGACCCGTGCCTGGCCTGCCTCTATCCGGCCGACCCGCCGCAGTGGAAGCGGCGGTTTCCGGTGCTTGGGGCCGTCTCCGGCACGATCGGCTCGATAGCCGCGGTCGCTGCTATTCAGGTGCTCAGCGGCATGCCCCGGCCCCCCGCCGGCAGCCTCACTCACCTCGACCTGAGTTCTCTTGCCCTCCGCCGCATCGCGATCGCCCGCAGGAAGGACTGCCCGGTATGTGCCCGTCAGATCGGCACCCGCGACTGATTCGCGGTTCATTCAACAGGTTTGCCAGCCTTCGGGGAATCAGGAACCGGAGCAACTGTTCGCCGCAGCGGAAGAAACAGTGCTCCGTGAGGCGAACTTTTTTCAGACTGACCCACGTTCCGCTGACACGTGGCGGGCATCCTCGAGTTCATCAAGGACGACGCGCCCTGACGAGCGACCAGATGTAGCCACCAACGGCCAGTGGCCCGAGAATCCAGGCGGCTTTGACGATGGCTGTGACCATTGGCCCTACTGCTACACAGGTATCATTGAGGGGGCTGGAATCCAGCGTGGCTACG
>JBMTLP010000459.1:0-3177 GCA_049433245.1 Pirellulales bacterium | reverse complement strand
GGCTCAGCCCCCGGTCTCGATGCCTTTTTGGCCACCTTGCATGGCTTGGGGATGGAGACCTACCAAACCTATGTGGGTGCCGTTGCCCAGCACACAGCTGTGGATGTACCCAAGGCCACTGATGCGCTCACCAGGCTGCTGGCCTCGGTCGACCTGCGGCGCGCCATGGGCGACTCCGCCCGCGAGCGCGCCCGCAGCACCTTCTCCTGGCCTGTGGTGGTGGAGCAGTACAACGCGCTGTTCGATCAGCTCGCCGATTTGCGCCGGGATCGCGCCACAACCGGCTCTGGTCTCGAGGCCATCTCCCATCCCGTGCGCGGCCTGCCCTTCCGTGATTTCCACGGCTTTGCCACGGAGGTGCTCTCGCCGCAGCATCAGCTCGCGTTGGCCCCTGATGTCAACCTTCAGGCTGCCGCCACACGCCTCTCCACCGTGGTGCTGGATCGTCAATTCCCCGGTCTACGGGCTAAGCCGGAGGAAACCGCAGAGCTGCTCAAATGCGTGGTGCAGCAGCCGAAGCTCTCCCTCGCTGCCCTTCAGGCTCAGTTTCCACCGGAACGCGCTGAGCACATCGCCCTCACGGTGGTTTGGCTGGTGAAGCTGGGTGTACTGGCCTGCATCTCCCCGACCTGACGGGTTGCGCTGCATCTTCACGACTTTTACCCGGGTCGCCGGTCGTGCTCCGGTGATAGATGCCCAACCAGTGATATCCAGCTTCGATCGCGACGACGACTTCGAGAATGACTTCGACGATGACCGCGACGACGACGACCGTGACGGCAGCTCCAATGACGATCCGCTCGATTCGGATCTCGATGGTGGCTATCGCTTCGATCTCGTGAATGGTGAGGTGGTCAACTTGCAGGAGTTTGACGATGGCCGTTGGAAAAATGAGCGCATCGACCGCAACGAAAGTTGGACATTTAATGGCACCAACCTGATCCAGGAGGAAGCCAAGCGCTCTGGCACGGAAGTCACCACCTACAGCGATCCCAACGGGGATGGAATCTTCACCCAACTGAGCGAAGTGTTTAATCCCAAATCAGCGGCACTTTTCGTGGCAGATCTCTGAAGCCACCGCGAGCCAACCGTTCAACCGTTCGATCCGAGCCCTGGCAGCATTCCTGTCAGGGCTCTTTGTTGTGCCTAGTCTCAGGATCAACTTCGATCTGTACGGTGGCCTCGCCGGCAATCGCGTCGTCAGGCTCGTGCCAATAGGCGCAACGACGGCCTTCCGGTTCGAGCTCCCAGCCCTGGGCGGTGTAAAACTTCACGGCCTCTGGATCAGCAAAGAGTGTTAAGCGTTCCACTTGAGCTTGGCGCAACACATCCAGCACATAGGCCATCAATTGTTTGCCGAGGCCGATACCTTGGTACTCCGGGGTGATGGCGACATCGCAGACAACAACCTCACGCACCCCATCGCCAATGCAGCGCGCAAAGCCCACCAAGCGTGGCTGACTGGGCTCATGCAGCCACAGCCCTACCAGCATCAAGCTGTTCTCAAGGGCCGTTTGTACGCTCTCAAGCGGCAATGCTCCCCAGCCCACTGATCCCCACAGCTGATCAACTTCTTCCAGATCGATCGGCCTCTGCCTGCTCAGCACCCAGGTGTATGAGGGGTCAGAGCTCGAGCACACTGCATGCAACGCCCCGTACCAGCGGTTGAGCTCGGCTGGGGTCGGGCGGAGCACGTAATGGGAACTAAGCCGATCCAAGTCTATGGCGACCACCTGATCGTGACGCGGCCCAGGAGGTGCAAGCCAAGATCGAGGCCCCTGTTGAGCTGGCTGGCTTCGATCTAGATCAAATTCGGCTCAAATGGATTCTTCCAGTATTCGTCTTCGTAGATTCTCCCGCCTAAGAATCCAAAGATATCCGCTACAGCGCCTTGGTCTGTATTGAACTCTTTCGATTCCTGCGCAAAGAAAATCGTCTCGGCTCCCTCCTCGCGCAGCGCAAACTCCCATGCTGGAATGCTGGCAACATCCGAGACTTTTCGTGGCTGAGAAAATTGGTCGATGTAGGCGTCTTCTAAATAAATCTCGCCATCTTTGAAGATCACGTTGTAGGCAGATGCGCCGTCCACCGTTGCAGCAACGAGCTTGCCTTTCTTGTAGGTGAATGACCCCGTAAAAACGCCGCGCTGATAAGACTCATCGATAAATGAATCGGGATAGCCGACAAATTTCGTGGTGAAAACAATCTTGTCCTTTCCGAGCTCCACCTCAAGCCACGAGTCACCTTGGGGAGGCAGCTCGGAGTTTGCGTTAAGGCGCCGAAATAAATCTGGTCCATAAACCTTGTCAGATTCAAGAAGGCCGAAGGTGTCGAGATCAATCGATAGCCCAGTAATGGCATCACTGCCTTCTCTGGGCTTGCGAGTGGCGTTGATGGCTCGTTTTGCGTTTTTGCCTTGTTTCCTTTTTTGGCGCATGAATCAGCTGATTCCGATCCCTTCATGTTAGATCAAGTGCGCTGCCATGCTTAATCGGCTCTGCAACGTTCTGCCCCTCGACGGGGCAAACTTGGCTTTGCTGGTTTAGCCCACCATCGCCAACACACCTCAGGCGGCGCCTGCCCTTCGGCGATACCTGCTGGCCTGGTGGCGGGAGAACGGCCGTCAGAACATTCCTTGGAAGTGCCTGCCCAATGGTCTCCCCGCCACACAGGCTGACTGCCTAGACCCTTACGCCATTTGGGTGGCGGAGGTGATGCTCCAGCAAACCCAACTGCAGGTGGTGCTCCCCTATTGGCAGCGTTGGATGGAGGCGTTCCCCTCCTTGGCGGCGTTAGCGGCTGCCGAAGAGCACGATGTGCTGCTGCTCTGGCAAGGCCTGGGCTACTACTCCCGTGCCCGAAGGCTCCTCGCGGGAGCTCGCCAGATGCAGGCACAGATCGCCGGCGCCTGGCCTCAGGATTTAGCCACCTGGCTGGCTTTACCCGGCATCGGGCGCAGCACCGCCGGCAGCATCCTCTCGTCGGCCTTTAACCAACCCTTCGCCATCCTCGATGGCAACGTCAAACGGGTGTTGGCGCGCCTCACCGCCCACGCGCGGCCGCCCGTTCGCGACCTGAAGCACTTCTGGGCCCTCAGCGAAGCCCTGCTCGATCCCAACCGTCCGCGCGACTTCAACCAAGCGCTGATGGATCTCGGCGCCACGGTGTGCACCCCCC
>JBMTLP010000458.1:0-3195 GCA_049433245.1 Pirellulales bacterium | reverse complement strand
GCCGTGGCCTCTCGGAGGCGGAAGCCAGTGCCATGATCGTTGGCGGGTTCATCGAGCCGCTCGTGAAAGAACTCCCGATGGAGTACGCGGTTGAGATGAACAAGCTGATCGAGCTGCAGATGGAAGGTTCGGTCGGCTAGTCGCTCGTTCGGTTTGGTCGGTACGAGCATGTTCAGAGGAGAGACGAGGTTTGATGTCCGTATCCGCCCCCACCACGGCATTTGATGTCGCCACGCTTGATCGCATGCTTGCCGATGTGGCGGTTCCCGAGTGGGAACGTGAACGTCGCCGCCGGGCCTTTGATGTGCTCAGCGGGATTGCGCTTCCTGATCGCCGCGACGAGAACTGGATGCGGACCGACATCAGGGCCTTTAGGCCGTCGGCATGGCCGATTGGCGGAGCCTCGGGCCAAGAACAGTCTCTTCCCGCCGGGTTACTTGAAGCGGCCATCCAATCCGCCCGCAGTGGCGGTGAAGCTTTCGATGACTCGGTCAGCGAACCTCGTTGCAGCAGGCTTGCCGGCCGCATTGTCTCGCTCAATGGCGTGGTGCACAGCGAGGAACTCGACGCATCCCTGCGCGACCAGGGCGTGGTGTTTGGCAGTCCCGAGCGAGTGCTTGCCGAACATGGCGACGCGGTGCGCGAGCATTGGTTCGGTGTGATTGAGAGCGAGTGCGACTGGTTCGCAGCCGCTCACGCTGCCTTCTCGCAGGCAGGCTGCGTGCTCTTGGTGCCCAACGGAGTCAAGATTCGCGACCCCCTGCACCTCCTCTCGGCGATCTCGCCGGGCGGTGTTGACTTTGGGCATGTGCTCGTTGTGCTTGGCGACGATGCGGAAGCGACGGTTCTTACCGAAACGGCGGGTGGCGGAGCGTCCGGCACGGCGGGTGGCTTCCACTGTGGCGGTACGGAGATTGTGGTCGGCAAACGGGCCTTCCTACGGATGGTGAATCTCCAAAACTGGAACACCGGCGTGTGGCACGTGGCCCGGCAGAAGGCTCGTGTGGATGAGTCTGGCAGCCTGCAGTGGACGCTCGGTGCCTTGGGGAGCCGCCTCTCGCAGGTGGCCCAGGATGTGGCACTCGTGGGTCGTCGAGCTCATGCCCAAGTGAATGGTGTGATGTTCACCGAAGGCCGGCAGCAACTGGTCTACAACACGCTCCAGCATCACGAGGCACCGGAGTGTACGAGTGACCTGCTCTACAAAGGCGGACTGCAGGATCGCTCGCGGCTTGTGTGGCGTGGCATGATCAAGGTCGATCAGGTGGCCCAAAAGACCGACGGCTACCAGCGGAACGACGTGCTCATGCTCTCCGAGCAGGCCCGTGCCGATTCGATCCCCGGTCTCGAAATCGAGGCTGATGATGTGCGGTGCACCCACGGCGCCACGAGTGGCCGTGTTGACGCAGAGCAGATTTTCTATGCCCAGGCTCGCGGTCTGACTGCCGACGAGGCGGCTCGGCTGGTGGTGGCGGGCTTTTTTCAGCAGGTCTTCGATCGCATCACCATCCCGTCGGTCCGTGAGGCGCTCGCGGCTGCGATCGGCCTGCGGATTCGTCGCATCGCCTAACAAGTGGGCGTTGCAGCAGACTTCCTGAGCCGGCGGTGAACCGGCCTGACTGTGTTGAGGAGAGACATGCAATCCTTCCAGCGTGTGCTTGAGGTTGGCGAACTGGCTGACCCTGGAAAGACCCTCGTTGAAATCGATGGTGAGATGGTTGCCATCTTCCACGTGGGGGGGACGTACTACGCGCTTGACGATGTGTGCACGCACGACAGCGGCCCGCTCGCTGACGGCCTGCTTGTGGACCACACGATCGCCTGTCCAAGGCATGGCGCGAAGTTTGATATTCGTACTGGCGGTGCCCTCACGATGCCGGCGGTGCGGGCCACCCGCGCTCACCGAGTAAAGGTAGAGGATGGCGGCGTGTGGGTGGCCCTTGGCGAGCCACCCGCTTCCGCAGGCATTGGCTCAGGGCCAGCGTTGCAGGCAGCGCTGCCGTTGGCGGTGGCTCCCGCAGGATGCACCGCCGACACCGCGGTACCGGCAGCATCTGCCACGGAGCCCTCGATCTCAGGGGCTGCGGCGGCAACGCCACCCGCAAGTCAGGGGCCGCTGAGTGAAGACCGGGTTCGCGAGATGCTCAAGGAGGTCAAAGACCCTGAGTTGTTCGTGAACATTGTTGATCTTGGCCTGATTTATGGTGTGACCTTCTCCGAATCTGAGGAGGCGGGCAAGCAGCGAGTGTCGGTTGACATGACCATGACCAGCCCCGCCTGCCCCGCAGGGCCGCAGTTGATCGCCGACACGAAGCGGGTGGTGAGTGGCCATCCGGAAGTGGCTGCCGTGGAAGTCCGCATTGTCATGGATCCGCCCTGGACGCCGGAGCGGATGACCGATGACGCTCGGGATCAGTTGGGGATTTTCTAAGCCTCGAGACCGATCGATCCAGCGTGGAACGCCTCTGCCTCTACGAGTGGGCGGCTGCCGGCGGGCTCGATGGGCCTGATGGGGCGTGCGTCACCAATGACCCTGTGCTCGCTGAGGCCGTGCGCGGGGAAGGCGTTGCAATGCTGGCCACGCTGACCCGGTTGTCGACCTCGCTGCGAGGCGTGGCCCCGCAGGTATTGGTCGGCCACGGCGTGCGCTACGAGCCACCTGCCGGTGTGGAGGTGGTGCGTGTGCCGAGAGGAGGTGAGGCCGAGGCGCTCGCGGCCGCTGCTGCTTTGGCAGATTGGCTCGTCGTTGTGGCACCGGAGACGGCGGGCATTCTTGAACGGCGCTTGCGGATCGCTCACCAATCGACCGGTCGGGTGGTTGGGCCCTCGGTGGCCTTTGCATCGCTCGCTGCCGACAAGCACGCCACGATCCTGGCGCTTGCGGCAGCGGGGGTACCCGTACCAGCCGGCCGGCTGCTTCGTACGGGCGAGATCCCGCCAAAGGAGTTTTATCTGCCAATGGTGCGGAAACAGCGTGGCAGTGTGGGCTGCGATGGCTTGCACGTGATCCATGAGTGGCGGCAGGGGTGCGATGCGGCGGAGACGGACGAGCGACTGGAAGCGTTTGCACCAGGGATGCCCGTGGGGGTTTCTCTCTTGTGCGGTCCTGCGGGCGTGTTTCCTTTGCCTGGCACAAGACAGCGGTTCGGGGGTGGCCCGAGCCCTCAGTACATGGGAGGTCAGCTTCCCGTTGCG
>JBMTLP010000457.1:0-3208 GCA_049433245.1 Pirellulales bacterium | reverse complement strand
GCGACCCACGAACATCGCCAATCGTCCGATCAGCACCATCACGGGCCGGGCAACGCTGATCAGACCTCTCCAGAACCACCATGACCGCACGGCAATCACCGGACCGGCGAGCCTGGTGACCACCATCGGCATCACCACCAGCAGCACCCACAACACAGCCGTAAAAGCCATGGCTACGACCGCGGCTTGCGTGGGGGAACCTGCCGACACAATCCACCGCAATGCGGCGAGAATGGTGGCGCCAGCCGTGGCCATTGTCACCACGGAGGCTGAAAAAAAAGCCACGGTTTCGCTGGCATCGACGATTTCGTCGTACCGCTCCGGCATGCCCTGTTCGCGACAGATCTCCTGCAGCCGATGCCGCCTCGCTCCACGGATGGCTCGCGCTTGAATGGCTGCCGCCGCAGCAATTGCCAAGAGCCCCACGGCGCCAGCGGTGGCTGCAGGTGGGTTGGCGATGATCGCGGCAACAGGAAGGACGAGGAGGAGTGGCATGCAGGGCGTTTTCAACGAGATCGTGAGGGACGAACACGTGCCGTGGCGGCAGGTCGACGCGGAGGAGCAGGAAGGCCGATGGCCACCATCACCCGTCGCTCAGCTCGCCTCATCTTCCCTCGCGCCGCGGTGGTGGTGTCGTCGTAGCCCGCCAAATGCAGCACGCCGTGGATGATGTAGTAGGCCAGTTCGTGCTCTGGTGCCCAGCCCAATTCCTTCGCCATCCGGCAGGCGGTCTCCGTGCTCACCACGATGTCGCCCGCGAGGCCACCGGGCCACGAATCCACCTCATCGGTCGATTCCGAAAGCCCAAAGGTAATCACATCCGTGGGGCCTTCGTGCTGCAGCCACTCTTGGTTGACCTCAGCCATGGCCGCGTCACCAATCAACACGACAGAGATTTCGGCGACATCGATGCCGATCGCCCCGCATGCGTCCTGCACCAGCCGCCGAACCCACGCCGCGCTGACCTTCAGTCGACGCTGGCGATTGGAGACTTCAACAACGACGCCCTCTCGACTCACGACGCCGTCCTTTGATCTGGATACTTCACGCGCCCGTGATAGACGGCATTGAGGCTCTTCACCAAACTTCGCTCAATCTCTTTCAACTCCTCCAGGGTCAGGCCACACTCATCGAATTGCCCATCCAGGAGCCGCTTCATCGCCAAGTCGTGGACGAGGCTCTTGATGCGGGCGGGGGTCGGTTCTGTCAGTGAACGGCTCGCACTCTCCACGGCATCGGCAAGCATCATCACCGCGCTCTCGCGCGTGCTTGGCTTTGGCCCCGGATACCGATAGGTCTGCTCATCAACGCCGGGTTTCGAAGGATCGGAAAGAGACTGTTCCGAGGCGCGGTGATAGAAGTACTCAACCAACGTGGTGCCATGATGCTCCATGATCAGGTCGACGATCGGCTTGGGTAGGTTGTACTGGCGTGCGAGCTCGGCACCTTCCTTAACGTGGGCCACGATGATCAAGGTGCTCATGGCAGGCACCAGCGACTCGTGCCGATTCCCTTGTGGCCCTTGGTTTTCGATGAAGTACGCGGGCTTCAGCATCTTGCCAATGTCGTGGAAGTACGCCCCCACCCGAACCAGCAACCCGCGGGCTCCAATCGACTCGGCCGCTGCTTCAGCGATGCTCGCGACGTTGATCGAATGGTTGTAGGTACCGGGGGCGCGTCGCACGAGTTCCTGGAGCAGCGGATGCGCAACGTCTCCCACTTCGAGCAAAGACAGGTCGGTGAGCACACCAAAACTGCGCTCGATGAATGGCAGCAGCCCTGTCATTAAAAACCCGGTCAGGACGGTCCATCCGCCGGTTCGGGCAGCTTCATAGAACAGTTGCCCATCGAGCGGGCGATCTTCCAAAAGGCTCGCGCCGATGTGCGTGGCGAAGGCCACAACCCCGGCCCACAGGCCCACATAAATCAACTTGCTGCGACTGCGGATGCGGCCCATCCAAAACACGGTCGCTGCCGAAGCCGCCGTGAGCGTGACGTAATCTGCCAGCCCTAAACCAAGCCCGACTACCACGATCAGGGCCGCTTCTGCGGCCAGGAGCAGGGCCACATCTTCGTCGTACGCAATCGCCACAATCATCGCAAACAGCAGAAGCGGGACGATCTCGGCATGCCATCCTTCCACGCTGCCGATCAAGCAGGCCACGATGGTGAGCATCGTGAGCCCTAGGAGGGTGGCGACATGCCCCAGGTCTTCAAGCATGTCGGGATGGTGGAGATGGAGATAGAACCCCGCGAGGGCGATCATCGCCAAGAACAGTCCGTAGATCGCCGCAGCTCGCCCAATGAACTGCTGCACATCCGCCTGCTCAATGAAGGCTCGGTGCTCTTCTTTCAGCAAAGGCATGTCGTCCGCCGTGATCGGAACTCCAGCTTCGATGAGCACTTCGCCCGTTGAGTAGCGGATGAACTGCTCTGGAGTCTTGTCCTTCGCTTCCTGCTTGGCGCGATCCGTAGACTCGCGATCGATTTCGAGGGTGCCCTTGAGGTTTGGCTCGATGTAGGCAAACAACGACTCGGTGAAACTCCCTTCACCAAGCTCTTCGATGAGCCGCCGTTTGAGACGCAACTTCGCCTCGCCCACGAGCACCGTCGCCACCTGCTCGCGGACCATCTCCTGCGGATTGCCGATCGGATGCACGTCGATTTCGGTTTGGCTTCCCTCATCGATGCCGTGCTGCATCTTGTCGAGGATCCCTGTGTTTTCGATATCGGCGAACGCCCGTTCCACCGCTTTCTCGAAAGTCAGGAGTTTGTCGTTGGTGTCGACTTGGCGGCGGAACTCAACATAGGCCGCCTTCGCGGCAGCGACCCGCTCCGCCAGTTCTGTGGGGATTTCGACCACGTCACTCGCGGCTGCTGAGGGCGTCTCCGTCGGCTCTGCAGCGTCGGCCACCTCCGGCTGGATGGTGGGAGGCTGCTCCGCTGGTGGCGCCGGAGCGACTGGGGCTTCGCTCGCAGGTGGCTTCTCGGTCCCTGGGGAAGGCGGCAGGTAGGGTAGGAGGTCTGCATCAGCCGCCACAAAGTCGGTCCAGGCATCGTGAGACTGCGTGGTCAGCGTCTCTTCCGACGCAATCTCGGCGACGCGATTCTTGAGTCCGTCCCGGACGCGCACCGTGGGGGCTTTGTCTTGCGAGTAGACCACCCGCACGAGGCTCTTCGCTCGCTCCTCAGCTTCCCGTGTCCGCTC
>JBMTLP010000456.1:0-3215 GCA_049433245.1 Pirellulales bacterium | reverse complement strand
CGCTCGCTCAAGAGCCCAGTAGTACGCCTTCCGCTCCGCCTCAATCTGGGCAGACATGCTGTAGAAGCGGTGCGAGAGTCCATCTGCCCTCGCGAGCAAGAGATCCGCTATCGCCCGCGCGATCCTGCCGTTGCCATCCTCAAACGGATGGATCGTGACAAACCAGAAATGGGCGATGCCCGCCTTCAGCACCGGATCCACTTCTGCCGAACCGTTGAACCACGCCAGAAACTGCTCCATCTCATCCACCAGCCGCTCGGCGGCCGGTGCTTCGAAGTGCACCCGCTCCCGGCCCATCGGCCCAGACACCACCTGCATCGGCCCTGCCTCCGGCGGCCGCCACTGGCCAACAGCGTTCCGGGACCGACCGCTCCTTCCCTCTGGAAACATCGCACTCTGCCAACTGCAGAGACGCTCGGCAGTGAGCGGGGCCTCAAAGTTGCGAGTGGCGTCGAGCATCAGCTCCACCAGGCCGTCGACCTGCCGGCCCGGCGTGGGCAACCCAGCCACATCGAGCCCCAGCCGCCGCGCGATCGACGACCGCACCTCCTCTGAATCCACCTGCTCGCCCTCAATCGCCGACGACTTCACGATCTCAGACGTCAGCACGACGAGATCCGCTTCGCAGCACACGGCAAATCCGAGCGACTCCATCCGACCAAGCAGCCGCCCCTGCTTGTGCCGCACAGCAGCCAGCCCCCCCACGAGTTCCTCTGCCCGCCACGTCAGTGCCGGCCACTGCTGATGCTGGTGCACAAACCGCACGACACAACCTCCATCGGGCACACGTTGAAACCACCCACGCCTATTCTCCGCACACCCTGCGGAGATTATACCCCGTATTCACCGCACACCCGCAGAAACGCCGTCATAACACGCGAACGAGAGTCCCTCGCGGCGAGGCGGCGCAGCCGTCACAAAAGTGAACGTGCATGCACTTTTCTCGGTGATTGACGCTGCCGTTGAGTGCCCAAGAGGCGGCATGCCGCGGCCAGCAAGAATGAGGAAGAGACGAACGGCGGAGCCCGTCAGGCGATGCCGGGCTCACACCGGACGAGTTTCGCCGGCTGCTGTGATCACCCTGGCCGTACCGCCTCGATGAGGTGGTAGCGCTTCACGTATTCCTGCGCCACGTCTTGCCAGGTGGCGGGGAGGTTTTCCAGGTACCACGCAGGCTGCTTGGTCACCACCAGCAGCGTGCCCCCAGGGGCGAGCGCGTTCCACGCGGCGTCGACAAACATCGCCGCGATGCGGAAGTCGGCGTAGTAGGGCGGGTTGGCCAGCACGAGATCGTAGTTGCCTGGATCGGGCACGCGGCCTCCCGCCTCCAAGGCCACCGTGACGTTGGCAAGGCCGTTCCGCAGGGCACCGTTCCGCGTGCACTCCACGGCGCGGGCACTCGAGTCGATCGCACGCACCCGCACACTCGGATCGCGTGAGGCGATCCCAAGACTCACGCAACCGCTCCCGCAGCCAATGTCGAGCACGTTGATGCCCGCAGCCACATCGACGGCATTGAGCAGGTGCCTCGCCCCCGGATCGATCCTCCGGTGGGCAAACACCCCCGGCCGACTCTCCGCATGGAGGAGCCTTTCGCGATCACGAAAGGTGATTTCGCAGCGGAAGTCGCGGAGCTTCGCGGGCTCCCGTGTTTTCGTGACGATGTAGCAGATCGTCTCGGGCTTCTCCCCTGCCCCTTCGCGAACCCGCACCGTCTCTCCGGTTGCGGCAAGCTGCTCCCGCAACCAGTTGTCGCGGGGGTTATCAATCGCGGCCACGAGATGACCCCCGATCCGCAGCTGGGCCAGGGCCTGCTGCAGGATGTCGCGGGTGAGCTCGGCCTCGCCGTCTTTTGTGAACGGCAGCACCGCGAGGTCGAACGGCCCCGGCGGCATGTCGGGCGTGCAACTGAAGACCACCGACGGGGGCGAAGCTCCGCTCTCAGCCTGGGCGTCGGCGAACGCTCGCTCGAGCCGGTAGAGATCAAGAAACCACACGTTCACGCTCGCCTCTGGCCGCTCGTCGCTCAAGGTGCGTGCCGCCTGGGCGCGTCCGAGGCTCGTGCAGATGATCTGCTCGCCGGGCAGATCCCGCGCGATCGCCAAAGCGTGGGCTTCAGCCGGCCGCGGCGGGAGCGGAGCGTGGTGTTCTTCTGTGGTCATCACTCACTATTTCGGGGGCAGGCACCCATCACGACGTGTCGGGCCTGAAAGCCTCGACAGTATCCACGATTCCAGCACCGCGGGAAGCGGTGGCCGAATCGGGCTTCCTCGCTCCTGGCCCCGGCTGCAGCAACCTTCCCGCAACCCCGGCGTTACAATACTTGGCGGGGGCAGTCAGTCTTGGCGAGCACGACGGCGACGTCGCGAGGTCAGGCTGCGAACAACAGGAGCGTTTCCATGAAGACGCTGACGGTCGACAAGGGGTTTCTCCGAGGGTGCCGTTCCTCACTCGTGCTCGCGACCTGCCTGAGTCTGCTGAGCCCCACGGGCTTCGCTCAAGAACCGCAAGCAGACGCCCCAAGCCGAGATGCCCCACGCGAAGGAGGCCGCGAGGGAGAGCAGCGACGCGAGGGTGATCAACCCCGCAGAGGCGAAGATGTCCGCAGCGAACGTGGCGAACGCGACGCCGCCCCACGCGAAGGCAGGCCACCCAACGAGGTGCCCGGCGACGGACGTTTCTTCGGACCACCGATGGACCCGCTTCGCGAAGCGCTCGACGCCAACCGCGATGGCAGTCTCGATGCCGCCGAAATCGCGAACGCCTCCGTGGCCCTGCTCGCTCTCGACAAAGACAGTGACGGCACGATCAGCGGCGAGGAGTTGCGACCTGCCATGCGCGGTCCATTTGGACCTGGCGGAGGTGCAGGCTTCGGCGGCGGAGCACCCGGCCAAGGCTTCCCTGGGTTCCAAGGGCAGCCACCGCGCGATGGGCAGCGATTCCCCGGTCAGGGTGGCCAAGGTCAACCTCCGTTCGGTCGCCGAGGCGACGGGCAGGGTGATGATCGTAGACCACAACCGCCCATCGGACGCGATGGCGACAATCCCAGTCGCGACGGTCAACGAGGCATCGGCAGCGGCGATGGCCCCCGCAGCGACCAGCGAGGAGAGGCTGACGGTCCCGGCCGCGACGCACCACGCGGAGGACCGCGCGAGGGCGGGGATCACCCGTTCGGTGGGCCTGGTTTTGGTGGAGGGCCGGGATTCGGAGGCGGC
>JBMTLP010000455.1:0-3217 GCA_049433245.1 Pirellulales bacterium | reverse complement strand
CCCGGCGGCGGTGTGTTCCCACGCCCCGCGCCACCGCCGCTAGATCACCACGACTCCAGCGATCCGCTTCCGCAGAACCCGGAATCACGACCGCGATGCCATACCGACTCGCCGCCGCCCGCCATGCAGCTGCGTCAACCTCCGTGGCCGCTCCGTGCGGTGGCCCGAAGTGAATCAGCACCCCGACCGACGCCCCGTCGGCGACCTTGGGGATGACGGCGATGGGAGGGTTCGCCACTTCAGGAGCCGTGAGCGGTTCAACAGCCACATCTACCGGAGGATCTATCGCAAGCGCATCCGGAGGGGGCAGATTGCTCGTTGCCGCCGCTAGTTGCAGGCGAAGGTCCTCCACCGAATCACCACGCCCCACTTTGAGCACCACGTCGTCATCGATCGCAAGACTGGCCACCAAGGATCCAAACTGCTCAACCGACTCGATCAACCGAGGCTCCGAACCGTTGGCCTGCACCGACTCCAGCCGATCACCGACGGCAATGCCCGCACCGGCGGCAGGGCTGTCGGGAACCACCCAGGCCACGCGGACGCCTGCCCCCTCTGGCTGCGACTCCGGCAGAATCCCCAGCATCGGTCTGCGGTAGGGCGGCAGTGCATCCACCAGCGTCGCCTCCACCTGCTGCGTTTCGAGCGTCTCCCCGGAGGCACGTTCGAGTGTGATCGCGACCGGGTCTCCGGCATACTTCACGGAGAGTTGATGCCTCACAGCAGCAATGCGGTCGACCGCCACGCCATCAACCGCCACGATGCGATCCCCTTCGCGGATCCCAGCCTTGGCGGCGGGAGATCCAGGATGGCATGTCGCCACCACCGGAGAGCCGGTCATGACATCGCGTGATGCGTAAGAGACGCCGAGGATACCAGCTGCAAGGGTCTCCCCCGCCTGCATACGAGGCAACACCGCCAGGATGTCTTCCAGCGGCACCGCGAAGCCGATACCCGCGTCGTAGAGTTCGGAACCGGTGACCATGCCGGCCGACTCGGCAGGCAACGGAGCCAGCATCCCGATCACCCGACCGCGAATATCGAGCAACGGCCCTCCGTAGTTGGCCGGCGAGATCGAGGCATCCGTCTGCACTCCCCTGCCCCAACTGCGGTCAACCGCCGAGAGCACACCCACCGCGACGGCAGCGGTGTCGCCCCCCCAGGCTCGACCAAGCGCGATCGTCCACTGCCCAACCCGCAGGCCGGCTTTTGCCGCCGACGTCGGCACCACCAGCGGCCGCGGCGGGTTGATCTTTAAGAGCACCACCTTCCGAGCAGGATCAGTCCCGACCAGCCGCGCCGCATGCCGACTGCCGTCAGGCAGCACCACAATCACTCCCGCCGTTTCCGGGGTGACCGCAAACGAACTCGTCACGATCCAACCATCGCTTCCCACCACAAGCCCCGTGGACAATCCCCCAGCGTCAGGATCTTCGACAGCGCCGGTGGCCCCCGCGACTTCGATCCGCACCGTTGACGCACCGCCGATCTCAGCCGCCGCCTGAAACGCGGCCTGCTCCTCTGATGCCACCGCTGCCGCGGCGTCTTGCCCGACAGCCTGTGGAGGCACTAGGCCGAGCAGGAGTGCGAGGAGCCAGCAGCCTCCCCCTGCAGCCGAAACCGGGAACGTCACTCGTCTCCGCGTCACCCAACCAGGCATCCGCCAGACGCTGTGTCGCTGCAGCACGTGCGTCACAGGTTTCCTCCTCCCACGGGATCAGGGCTGGCAGGGACTGCCATCGCTGGTCGCGGACCGAGCAGCATGTCCACAATACCCCCATCGCGAATCACGCTCACCCGCACCGCCTCCCCTTCGTCGATCCGCGCCAGTTCCTCCACGACAGCGGCGCAGGACGTTACGGATCGGCTGCCAATGGCCACGAGCAGATCATCTTCCAGGAGTCCGCCAGTAGCGGCAGGCGTGCCCTCGATGACCGCCTCCACGAACGGGGGCGTTTTTTCCAGGATATCGGGAACGAGCAGAAACCCGAGCAAGCGGGTGTCGAACGGAAGCCGATCCGCCATGGCGTCCGGCTCTGTCGTTATGCCGGCGAGGAGATCGCTGAAACTCGCCGCCACTTCCGCCAGGGGAATTGCGTAGTTGAGCCAGATGCCAGCCGACGTGCTGCGGAGTTCCTTGCCCAGCATCCCAACAGGCTGCCCGAGGACGTCCACCAGTAACCCCCCAGCGGCGCCAGGATTGTTGACGGTGAAGTCGAGCAAGTACACATCGCCGCTGTAAGGGGCCTCGTAGGCACCTCGCCTGGCAGCAAGCGGCACAACCGCAGAAATCACCCCCTGCTGCACGCTCACGCGTTCATCGCCGACCGCAACGGCAAACAGATTGGAGAGGGCATAGACCCGCGTGCCTGGAGCGGCGAAGGGAACAGCGGGGACCGGTGCCGGGCCCGCCACTGCCACTGCCGCCGTGGCCTCTGGCTCGCCATCGCCGGCCAGCCCAGCTGCCCCTTCCTCAAGCGAAGTGCCGTCGAGAGGAGCATACGGGAGGCCTTCGGCATCAAGTTTCAGCAGTGCCATCTCTCGGCGAGGATCGATGCCAACCAGACTGGCCTGATACCGTCGCCCATCATCGAGGACGCAGTCGATCTCATCCGAGTCGAGCACGGTGCTCATCGCCGTCATCACATGCCCGGCGGGCGAAACAAGAAAGCCGGTTTGATACGACTCGAGGCCGCGGAACCCGCCCGCCCCATACACCTTGACCACAGTTCTTGCTGCACGCTCAATCACCGCCTCACTGGCAGGCGAGTAACGGACAGCGGCGAGTGTGGCAAGCATGAGCAGCGTTCTCCCCGCGGCCGTCAGCAGCGACCACGCTCGGCAACGCCGCCAAGTCCCGCGAAGATCCGTGGGTTTCATCACGCCACGTCGATCGGTGCTCATGCGGCCTCCTGATCGTTGTCGACAGACACCGACTCGGCCCCATCAGCTGCGGGAGGCTGCGGGGGATCAGGGCGGACCACAGGGGTGATAGTGAAACGCTCGATGGTGAACACGCCAAAGAGGTCACTCCCCACGCGAACCTCCATCACCTGCGGCATGTGCAGCGATGGCCCAGCGTTTTTCTCCGGATAGCGGAACTGCACTTCACACGGATCGGCCCGCAAACTGGCCCACAGGTCGATTCGGAGCACGCGTCCTGGCTCGGCCTCCGTATCGACAAAGGTCTCGGCACGCACTCCCGCCACGTCGCTCG
>JBMTLP010000454.1:0-3225 GCA_049433245.1 Pirellulales bacterium | reverse complement strand
AAAGCGCTTTAGCGCGAGCGCATCAGCTGCTCGGCTGTGGCTGCCAACTGCTCGCCAGCAATCAAGGGCAACCCGCGGGCTCAGATGTGGCGGATCGACGGCCGAAGCCCAAGGATGTCACGGGGTCTGGGGGCATGGCCGGGGCTATGGAGCATCAGTTTGGTGCGGCGCAGACTCGGGACCTGAGCCGTGATCTCCAGCCGATGAGCACTCCAGCCCCCGAGTGGATGCCTGCGCAGTGCAGGCTGACCTACCCGAGCTAGGTGCAGCGCAAGACGGTGACGCTCTGCAAGCGGGTTCAGAAACGCGGCGCCTCCTACGCGTAACCAAGCGGAGGGCGCTACGACAAAGCGATCCTGCGCGTGCTTGTCCCCAGTGTGGCGCCCTCGGCAGCGGCGCTCAGTCCCATGGTGAGGGGAGCTGGTACGGCAGCAGCGTCTCGATCGTGCTGCGCTTTGCCCAGCTCATCGATCTGGACGATCAGGTTTTACTGACTGCCGCTGAGCTGATGCTCACGCGATCAGCCAGTTCAATGGCGAGAGTGTCGATGACTTGGAAGCAGTGGCTCAACATCGCGTGGGGCTTCAAAGGGCCTGGATGAAGGTTTCGGCATCCACTCCGGCTTGGCGCAGCACGCTTGCCAGGGTGCCGATGGCCAGGTCCTTGCGGTGGAGAGGAACCACGCAGACCACAGCAGCGGAAGTGCCATCGGGGTTGCTGGCGTTTTTGCGCAGCACCAGATGGCTGCCTTTCTGGCGCACCTCCTCAAACCCCAGCCGCTTCAGGGCAGCCACAACCGCTGCGGCAGGGAGGCGCGGGAGCTTAGGCAACGCTCACCTCAAAGGTTGTGAGCAACCGCGGCACCAACGCGGGCTGGGGGCACTCCTCCAGAAAGAGCTCGGTGGCCTCCCGCAGGTTGGCCAGGGCTTCCTCCACCGTCTCGCCCTGGCTCACGGTGCCAACTTCTGGGCACTCGGCCACGTACACATCTTCCTCGCGGTGAAGGATCGCCGTGAGTCGTTGGGCAGTCGCGGTGCTCATTGGTGTTGAGCGGAGTGCTTCCAGTCTGGGGCTTCTGCAGAGCACCAGCCAGCAGTACGGCTGCCAGGGGAATGGATCGCCACCAGGTCAGCTGCACACTCGGCCTCGCTGAGCAGATGGGGCATCAGCCCATTGGCGAGCTCGCGTTCGTTGATTCCGGGCTGATCGCACAGCCGCCGGCCGCCGCGGGCGCCACTGCAACGCAGATGGCGGTAGGCCGGCCGGCCGGAAGCCGTGGCCCTGCGCACCGATTCGAGCACCACCCGTCTGCCGCAGCCGCTGCAGTAGGTGACCGACGAGAAGCTTGGTAGCCGCTCGGTGTCGGCATTCTTCTCCTTGCCTCGTGCGGTGGCCAGACCCCGGTTGCGGTTCTCCTCCAGCGGCAGCAGCACTTTGCGGGCCGTTGCCGGTTCAACAAGGGTCGGGTGAGTGTCACGGGTGAGCTCCTACTCAGCGTTGTGCAGGCGCTTGTAGGTGGCCTTGCCGCGTCCGTTCTCCGGCTCGATCCGCGGCTGCGGTTGCTTTCCGTATGACCTGCCAGTTTGGCGCTGCAGAGCTCCAGCCAGGTACAAAGGCCGGGCTGGGTCCAGCGCTCCTCCTGCTCGATCAGCTCGGGGAGATACACCGGCTCCAGCTTGGTCAGCTGTTCTCGCCAGAGGCGGGTGGCAGTCCAGATGGTGCCGGGCCGCAGGTAGAGATCGACCAGCAGTCGGTCGGCATCAGCGACGGTGAGTTCACCGGCCAGCGGTCGATCGTCGAGGACATAGCGGCACTGCTCGCCGCGCCACTCCAGCCGCAGCCTGTCCGAACGGCGTCTCGCATGAAAGAAGCGCAATATCTGCGAGCCGGCCTTCAGAAGTGCTCTGCAGCAGTCAAGTTTGTCACCGGTATCCCGGGGGTGCGCCACACCAGTGAGGAGCTTCACGGCATCCGCGACCGCCATCCTCCTCAGTTCCGCGCCGGAAGAGCCCACGAACAAGCCATTAACTTGCGTAAACAGGTGCCTGCATAAAATAAACAGAACGGCTAGAAAAAAGATGCGATGACCCGCACCAGCAATGGTCCATAGACATACCTGGCTCACGCAATCAGACGCTCTTCGTGTGGCTCAGGACAAGCCAAGATCAAGACAACATGCCTCCCAGATCCGTCGAATGGCCAGGGAAATAATTGCTTCGGATGAGCACTCAGTATCTACATACCGAGCGCTAGCAAGGAAGTCCTTGCGGAACAAGATCGTGAGGGCAGTTTTGTTGATCTATATAGCAAGCACTAGCGGCATGAGCGCATTTGCGAACGAGCCCAGATCGGTCGTACAGCACCAACCAGTCGTAGAGAAGCTCATAAAACTGCTGGAGTCGGACCGCGAACTCAAGAATACTGTCGAACAGGCAATAATCAATACAAGACGTTTTGAGCGGCCAACACTGGCATCTTACTACGAATTCTTGAATAAGATGATTACAACAGTTCCCAATGCCGAGAACTGGCTCCCAATGCGCCTGGACTTCTACTATGTCATTGCCAGCTCTCCCGACAAGAGACTGAATAGCAATGAAACTTTTCAGAAATGGGTCCGTGAATACGTGAATAGCCTGGGATATTTCCTGGACACAACGGATTCGGCAAAGGATTTAAAATCCTTCCTCAATGACCCCGCCTACAGAGTTGACGACTATGTCGTGGCTCCAAGTGGGTGGCTGACCTTCAATCAATTTTTTGCGCGCTACATAAAGCCGGGAAAAAGGCCGATCGACAGTCGGGATAATGATAAAGTCATTGTCTCTCCCGCCGATAGCGTTTTTAAAGGTCAGTGGCAGATAGACCAGGATTCAGCAGTAACCGTCAAAGGGCTCAAATGGAATGTACTGCAACTCTTGGATGGCAGTCGCTATCAGGAGAGATTCAGGGGTGGCCTATTTACGCATAGCTACTTAAGTCCCTACGATTATCATCGCTTTCACATTCCTGTAAGCGGACTGATTAAAGAAATCAGAAAGGTTAGCGGAAGGGTTGATCTTGATGTCCGGCAGAACAAAGATGGCAGTCTGGCCGTTGTAGATGGTGATGTTGGCTACCAGTTTGCACAGGAACGGGGCGTCGTCATTATTGAGTCGCCCATCGGAATGGTGGCGATGATCCCAGTCGGGATGGGGATTGTATCATCGGTAAACTTTACGGCCG
>JBMTLP010000453.1:0-3228 GCA_049433245.1 Pirellulales bacterium | reverse complement strand
TCTTGCAGTGTACATGCGTACATACATACGCGGCAAACAGCCCGCTGGCTGCCTCGGCAGCGCGCATCGCTTGATCGACGTCTTCGACCGTCGCCATCGCGAAACTGCCATCCAGCACACTCCCATCGAGCGGGCTGGAAACGGTGAACCGGGTAGCCGCGTCGTGGGGCTTGCCAGCGATCAGGTTGTTGCCGTGGAGTTGCGTCATCGGTGCCTCGTCAGTTCGTTGGGTCAAAAGAGGGAAATCGTCGCGACCAACGGTCAGACAACGACCACGGAGTTTTCCAGTGTGCCAATGCCACTGATGGTGATGGTCACGCGATCGCCTTCCCTCAGAGTGAACGATTCGTCGGGCACAACCCCCGTTCCGGTCAGGAGCACCACGCCACTGGGGAAGTGCTGTGACCGCCAGAGGTGGTCGATCAGGTCATCGAAAGTGCGTTTGATCTGCCCGATGCTGGTCTCGCCGGCGAACACGGTTTGGCGGCCGCGAACGATGGCGACGCCGACGGTCCATTCCCGAATCGTGGCCTCGTCTGAGGCGAGCACGATCCAGGGGCCAAGGCTACACGACCGATCGTACACCTTCGCCTGCGGCAGGTAGAGCAGATTCTCCCCTTCAATGTCACGCGAGCTCATGTCGTTGCCGATCGTGCAGCCAACAAACCGACCGTGGGCGTTCATCACGAGCGCGAGTTCCGGCTCGGGCACATTCCAGCGGGCGTCTTTCCGAATCCCAACGTGCTCATCCGGGCCGACGACCTTCTCGCCGAGCGCCTTGAAGAAAATCTCAGGGCGCTCCGCGTCGTACACGCGGTCGTAGGCCGTGGCGCTAAAGTCGCTCTCTTCCATGCGAGCCGACTTGCTGCGGAGGTAGGTCACCCCAGCCGCCCACACTTCATGGCGTTCCACTGGGGGGAGCAGCACCACATCGGTCAATGCCACGCCATCATCCGAGCCCCGCAGGAGCTTCAGATGGGCAACCGGATCGTCGCGGTCGAGAACATCCGACAGCGAGGAAACACCGACGTGGGTGAGATCCACAACCCGATCGCCAGCAACGATCGCCCCGATCCGAGGCTCCGCACCGGAATCAGGGAGGAATCGACAAAGGCGTTCGTGAGTGAGGCCAGACATGCGATGCTCCGAGTGGTTTTGTCGACGCACTCTATAAGATGCACTCCCAGGCCCTCAAGCCACCGCCCCTCACCCCCCCAGTGCTGCATGGCCAACCACCGCTTCTCCCTCGACGATGACACCCCCGCGATCTACGACGTTGCCACGGCCGCGGAAGGGCCTGCGGGTGCTCTGCCGCTCACCGACAGCCTGCTGCGGGAAAGCCCGAGCGGCGATCTGTTCGGCCTCTCGCAAAATGCCGGCATGGGCTGGCCTGCCGACCGTACGAACGACCATCCGTTTCTGATCCTGTCCACCCAAGGGGGCGTGAGACTGCCCGACGGCTCTCCGCTGGCGCTGGGATACCACACCGGTCACTGGGAGATCGGCCTGCTCGTGCAGGCCGCAGCCACACGGCTCCGTGATCTCGGCACCATCCCCTTTGCAGGCTTCTGCTCCGACCCGTGCGACGGGCGCACGCAGGGCACCACCGGGATGTTCGACAGTCTGCCCTACCGCAATGATGCGGCGATCGTGCTGCGAAGGCTGGCCCGCTCCCTGCCACGCCGACAGGGCGTGCTGGGTATCGCCACGTGCGACAAAGGCTTGCCAGCGATGCTGATGGCGATCGCCGGGCTCACGGACCTGCCCGGGGTGATCGTTCCCGGTGGCGTCACGCTCCCTCCACGCGTTGGCGAAGACGCAGGCACGATCCAGACGATTGGCACCCGCTACGCCCACGGCCAACTGACACTTGCCGAAGCAGCTGACCTTGGCTGCCGAGCCTGCGCTTCACCGGGCGGGGGCTACCAGTTTCTTGGAACAGCCGCCACCGCCCAGGTGGTCGCGGAAGCCCTCGGTCTCACCCTGCCCCACGCGGCACTGGCTCCCAGCGGCCAGCCCGTCTGGAAAGCGATCGCCACCCGCTCCGCCGAGGCGATCGTGTCGCTGGCTGCTGCGGGGCTCACCACCCGCGACGTGCTCACCCCAGCCGCTCTCACCAATGCGATGACGGTCCACGCCGCATTTGGTGGCTCGACCAACCTGCTGCTCCACATCCCCGCCATCGCCCATGCCGCAGGGCTGCCTAGGCCCACAGTCGACGAGTGGCGGGTGATCAACCGCCGCACCCCGCGGCTGGTGAGCGTGCTCCCCAACGGACCTGTGCACCATCCCACCGTCCGCGTGTTTCTGGCAGGTGGTGTGCCTGAGGTGATGCTGCACCTCGCCAGATTGGGGCTGCTCGACACTTCGGTGTTGACGGTCACGGGCCACACGCTGGCCGATCACCTCGCGTGGTGGGAAACGAGCCTCCGTCGTCAGCGATTCCGAGACCTGCTGCTCTCCCACGACGGCGTGTCGCCCGACGACGTGATCATGTCGCCGTCGCAGGCACACGAGCGCGGCCTGACGGGCACCCTCGCGTTCCTCCGCGGGTCGCTCGCCCCTGATGGTGCCGTGGTCAAAGCCACCGCGATCGACCCGAGAGCGGTCGATGCCGACGGCATCTTCCGGCACACCGGTCCCGCCCGCGTGTTCACCTCTGAGAAGCGAGCGATGGCCGCGATCAAAGGGGGCCTGATACGGGAAGGGGACGTGCTCGTCCTGGCCGGCATCGGCCCGATGGGGACGGGCATGGAAGAAACCTACCAAGTCACCAGTAGCCTCAAGCGACTCCCGTTTGGCCACCGCGTGGCCCTGATCACCGACGCCCGCTTTTCGGGCGTGTCTACCGGAGCCTGCATCGGCCACGTTGGCCCTGAGGCTCTCGCCGGAGGCCCGATCGGCAAACTGCTCGATGGCGACCGGATCCGCATCGTGATCGACCGCAGCGAAGCGACCGGCAGCGTCGACTTCCTCGGCGACACCGAGAGCGATCTCAGCGAGGAGGAGGCTGCCGAGCGGCTCGCCAGACGACCCCGCCGCAACGACCTCGCCCCCGATCCGGCCCTCCCAGACGACACCCGCCTCTGGGCATCGCTTCAAGCCGCGTGCGGCGGCACCTGGGGTGGCTGCGTCTACGACGCTGACACACTCGCAGCCAAGTTGACCCCACCATCGTGAACCTAACGCGTCGGGCCGACGAGCCTGCCGCGCCCTATGTCAGCAGGG
>JBMTLP010000452.1:0-3231 GCA_049433245.1 Pirellulales bacterium | reverse complement strand
CGCGTCGGGTTGTTCAGCCTGACGTATCGTTCCGGTCGTCAGCACGACGCCGGATCGATCGTCACGGCTGCGCGCGCGGCGGCGTCGCGCCGTTCTGGGCCTTGCGGCTCTTGCCGCGCTCGGCTCGGTACGCGCGCAGCCAGCGGTGCGGCGGCCGGCCCGGATTTCTGTAGCGATCTCGGTGGCAATCCGGTCGGCTTCCTCGTGGCTGTCGGCATCGAGCACGATCCGCACAGGGTTTCCGGGGCCCGCATCCGTGACGAGCCGCTTGGGCTTGCGACGCGTGTTGCGGGCGATCAGTCGATCCGCCGTGCCGAGGATGTTGGCCGTGCTGCGGTAGTTCTGCTCGAGCTTCACCACGTTGGCGGTGGGGTAATCCCGTTCAAACTCAAGAATGTTGCGAATGCTCGCCCCGCGCCAGCCGTAGATCGCCTGATCGGGGTCGCCGGTGACCGCAAGGTTGGGGTGATCGATCGAGAGGCCGCGGAGGATGCAGTACTGGGCCGCGTTCGTGTCTTGATACTCGTCAACGAGGATGTAGCGGTGGTGGATGTCGAGCGTGCTGCGGAGTTCGGGGTGCTCAAGCAGCAGCCTGGCCACATGCACGAGCAGGTCGTCAAAGTCGACCGCATTCGCTTCGATCATCATCGAGGCGTAGACCGGCCACAGGCGGGCGGCCACCTCGTCCACAGGACGGCCCCACCTTGGTTCAAACGACTCGGGCGTGAGCAGGTCATTCTTCGCACGGCTGATGACACCGAGTACGCGATCGACCGGTGTTCGCGACAGGGCGATGCCCGCCCGCTTGGCAGCCCGCTTGAGTGTGGCGGCCGCATCATCGGTGTCGAAAATCGAGTAATCACTTGTCAGGCCCACCATCCGGGCGTGTCTTCGCAGCAACCTCGCGGAAAAACGGTGGAAGGTGCCCATTTCCACAGGCTGAGGCCCCACCAGCTGCGACACCCGCTGCCGCATCTCGTCGGCCGCCTTGTTGGTGAAGGTGAGGGCCACGATCGACTCAGGCCGCACGCCGCTGGCAATCATGTGCGCGATGCGGTGCGTCACCACCCGCGTTTTGCCACTCCCCGGGCCAGCCACCACGAGCATGGGGCCGTCCAAGTGCGCGGCCGCCTGCGCTTGCGCCTCGTTGAGACCGCGAAGATACTCCTTGGGTTCTCTCGTCATCGTCTCCGCGTTCAGTCTGGTGCTAGCACTGCCGTGACAGCATCCTCAAGCACCGCGTGCCAAGCCGCCGCAGCCTGGAGGTAGCCGAAAACTCAAAGGTTGCAGTATATTCCCTGACCATGACGACGTCCGTTCGCTGGCGCCGTGCCGCAAGGATGCGGCGTCGACTGATCACACTCACGCACGGGAGGGACCCCATGCCCAGGATTCCATACAAGAACATGACGATTTCCGATGAACTCGCCGAGAAGCTCGACATGAGCACGGCCGAGATCGGACTCTCCGTCAGAACAACCAACTGCCTCGAAGAACGCGGCATCTTCACGGTGCACGACCTGCTCAACTGCACCCGCGCCGACCTGCTCTCGATCTCCAACTTTGGCGAGAAGACCCTCGAAGAGGTCTACCGTGCCCTGGAGAAGATCGGCTTCTATCGCCGCAAGGACCAAGCCGCCAAGGCTTCCACAGCCTCCGAGCCCGCCCTCGCCTAGCAGGCTGCCTGACGGAGAGCATTGGGCCACCGCTTAGGCCGGCCCAATGCTCTCGCGGGGAACCGCAGCCGCGACGGTGCCGTGCTCTCGCCACCAAGCCACCGTGGCCGCCAGCCCACGGTCAAAGTCCATCTTGGGCTCCCAGCCAAGCAGGCTACGGGCGCGCGAGATGTCGAGACCACGCCTTGGCTGCCCATCAGGCTTCGAGTCGTCCCAGCGGATGCTGCCGGTGAAGTCACAGGCAGAAGCGATCTTTTCTACGAGATCGCGGATGGCAATCTCTTGGCCACCACCGAGATTGATCGGCACGGGCTCGTTCATGACTTCGGTGGCACGCACGATGCCTTCCGCGGCGTCGTCCACATACAGGAACTCCCGCGTGGCGCTCCCCGTGCCCCAGCACACGATCTCGTCGTGACCTGCCACGCGAGCTTCCTCACACTTGCGGATGAGTGCTGGAATCACGTGGCTCGAAAGCGGATCAAAGTTGTCGCGGGGCCCGTAGAGGTTAACGGGAACGACGACAGAGCTGGCCAGCCCGTACTGCCGTTGGTACCCGTCGAGCATCACGAAGATCGCCTTCTTGGCGACGCCGTAGGGGGCGTTGGTTTCTTCAGGGTAGCCATCCCACAGATCGTCTTCACGAAACGGAATGGGGGCGAACTTCGGATAGGCGCATACGGTGCCCGTGTGCACAAACTTTTCGATGCCACGCCGCCTCGCGTGTTCCACAAGGTGCAGTCCCATCGCCATGTTGGCGTAGAAGAAGCGGCCGGGCTGGAGCATGTTGGCCCCAATGCCACCCACCTCGGCTGCCAAATGAATCACGATGTCGGGCTGGGCCTCATCGTAGAGACGTTCGACCGCAGACTCGTGGGTTAGGTCAAAATCTTTTCGCCGCGGCACAACGATCGCGTCGTCAGCCACCCCGCGTTCGCGGAGCACTCGACAGACCGCCTTTCCCAGGAAGCCCGCGCCCCCTGTGACCACAATCCTCTTTCCTTTGAGTTCCGTCATGGCTCGCTCGTTGCTCAATGGACTCGCAGCCTCTCTGCCCTAGCGGTTCGGCAAGCTCACATCGTGGCCCGCGTCGAGGAGCACTTTCTCCTTTTTGGCCAACTCAAGGTCTGAATCCACCATCATCTCGACAAGCTCGTCAAACGACACCCGCGGCTCCCAACCGAGCTGCCGTCGTGCCTTCGCCGACGTGCCGAGAAGCAGATCGACTTCGGCTGGCCGGAAGTAGCGAGCGTCGATCTCGACAAAGTCGTTGTAGTCGAGGCCGAGCCGCCCAAACGTCTTCTCGCAAAACTCGCGGACCGAATGGGTCTCGTCGGTCGACACGACGTAGTCGTCGGGTGTGTCTTGCTGCAGCATCAGCCACATCGCTTCCACATAGTCGCCTGCGAAGCCCCAGTCGCGCTGGGCATCGAGGTTGCCGAGATAGAGTTTGTCTTGCATGCCAAGCTTGATGCGAGCGGCTGCTCGGGTGATCTTCCTCGTCACAAATGTTTCACCACGCCGCGGGCTTTCGTGGTTGAACAGAATGCCGCAC
>JBMTLP010000451.1:0-3235 GCA_049433245.1 Pirellulales bacterium | reverse complement strand
GATGCAGACGCTGCATCGTCGCGGCCTCGCAGGCTACGCCACGCTCAATGTGTTGGTTTTTTCGGACGAATTGGAGGAGTTTCAGAAGGTCGCCTTAGCCTGTGAGTCTGCGGGTGTCGACGCGGTGCTTGTGCAAGACGTCGGAGCGGCACGTCTACTGCGATCCACGTGCCCGAGTCTGCCGCTGCATGCGTCGACGCAGATGACACTCACCAGCAGCGAAACGATCACGCTTGCCGAACAACTCGGCATGCAACGCGTGGTCGTGGCCCGCGAGTTGTCGCTTCAGGAAATCAAAGCGATTCGTCGCCATACCTCGATGCCACTCGAGGTGTTTGTGCATGGGGCCCTGTGCGTTGCTTATTCCGGACAGTGCTTGACGAGCGAATCACTTGGGGGCCGCAGCGCGAACCGCGGACAGTGCGCGCAGGCCTGTCGGCTCCCCTACGACGTCGTCTGCGATGACCGCGATGTGGACCTCGGCCTGCAGAAGTATCTGCTCTCCCCTCAGGATCTCGCGGCCTACGCGCTTGTGCCAGACCTGATCAGTGCTGGCGTCGCTTCCCTCAAGATCGAAGGGCGATTGAAAACGCCGGAGTATGTGGCCAACATCACCCGCCACTACCGACGGGCGATTGATGAAGCGATGGCTGGAGCCGCATCGAGCATTTCCCCTGCCGACGTAGAAGACATGGAACTCTCCTTTTCGCGAGGGTTCTCAACGGGCTGGCTGGATGGCATCGACCACAAACGCCTGGTCCCCGCGATCACGAGCGCCAAACGCGGCGTGCTGCTGGGCACCATCGTTGACATCAGCCGCGACCGTGTGGTGATTGACCTGGCCACTGATCTTGTGAAGGGTGTGAAGCGCGGCGATGGCGTGGCTTTCGCTTGCGGTGCCACGAGCGATGAGTCAATTGGCGGACGGGTCTACGAAGTGTTTCATCATGGCCGCTCTGAAACGGGCGCTGTAACGCATGGTCGTGTTGAACTCGCGTTTGGCCACGGTGCGATTGACCTGGCGCGACTGGCCCCTGGGCAATCGTGCTGGAAAACCGACGACCCTCAGCTCACATCGCGGCTTCGCAAGACCTTTCAGTCAGACATCCCTCTTCGCCAGCAGCCTGTAGACCTGCACATCACCGCTGCCGTGGGGAAGCCTCTCGAACTGGTGGCGACAACGGCAGCCGGTGCAACCTGTCACCTCGCGTCGGTCGAACTCGCCGCAGAGGCAATCAAGCATCCGCTCGATGTCGAACTGCTCCGCCAACAGTTCGGTAGGCTCGGCGGCACGCCGTTTCAACTGCGGGAAGTCTCGGCCACGATTTCCGGCAGGCCCATGCTCCCCTTGAGCGTGCTGGGCACTCTCCGCAAACAGCTGGTGGCCTCTCTGGACCAGGCCGCCTCGACCCACACGCAACGCTCCGCGGAGCTTCCCTCATTCTCCGCGGTCGGCGAGCCATCTCCCGCGGCTTCCACAGCAGTGCTCCCGCAACTGCGGGTGCTGGTGCGATCGCTTGAGCAACTCCACACGCTCGTCGCCATGGGGGAAACCGATCTCGCCGCAGACTTCGCCGACATTCGCCAGTATCGCGAGGCGGTCTCCGCGAGCCGCGATTCGGGCGCCCGTCTGCTCATCGCCACCCCTCGTATCCACAAGCCTGACGAAGCGGGCATCTTTCGCTTGATGGCCAAGTGCGAACCAGACGGCATCCTCGTGAGGAATGTGGCGGCACTGAACTTCTTTCGCGACGCCCCGCGATCGCTCGTGGGTGACTTTTCACTCAACATCACCAACGAAAAGTCGGCGGCGTTCTTCATGGCTTCGGGACTCGAACGTGTCACGGCCTCCTACGATTGCAACCGCGAGCAGCTCCTCGCACTCGTGGAGGCCACGCCTCCTGATTGGCTGGAGATCGTGATCCACCAGCACATGCCGATGTTTCACATGGAGCACTGCGTGTTTTGCGCGGTGCTCTCACCGGGCACCAACAAGACCAACTGCGGCCGACCGTGCGATGAGCATCGCGTGCACCTCCGTGACCGGCTCGGCGTGGCACATCGATTGACCGCGGATGTTGGCTGTCGCAACACCCTCTTCAATGCCACGCCGCAAAGCGGTGCTGAGGTGGTGCCCTCGCTGCTCAGCCGGGGCGTGCGGCACTTCCGCATTGAGCTTCTCGATGAATCGGCAGACGAAATCCGCCACGTGGTGAAGGCCTACCGCGAGCTCCTGGCTGGCCGAATCTCGGGACGGGACGTTTGGCAGCAACTACAAGCCGCCAATCGAGTGGGCGTCACGCGCGGAACGCTGGAAGAACCCCGCAATCCGCTGGCCATTCTGTAGCCCAATCTCGCACTGCTGGTAGTCGCGGCACCGCCGACGTACCATCTGCCCTGCGGGGAGCGGAGGGTCCGCCCCCACGAGCAATCCGGCGGCCCACCGCGCAGCCCGCTCCTTGGGGAGTACGACGGCAGGTGTAGGATTCGCCGAAAAGGTCCCGATATTTTGCGGAAGGTACGACATGATGCAGAAACGATTCGCCGCCGGCCTGTGGTCGGTCTTCGCGTTCCTCTCGATTGGCCTCCTGGCTGCTCCAGCGCTGGCTGCTGACGACGAAGACGGCTTCGATGTGCTCTTTGACGGAAAGAGCATGGACGGCTGGAAGTCCAACGAGAATCACGACAGTTGGAAGTTGGTCGAGGGTGATCTCGTCTGCCGAGGCGACCGCAGCCACCTCTTCTACGTTGGCAAAGACAGCAAGCAGCCAGCCGAGTTCAAGAACTTTCACTTCAAGGCTGAAGTGATGACCAAGCCCGGTGCCAACTCCGGCATCTTCTTCCACACCGCGTGGCAGGACGAAGGCTGGCCGGCCAAGGGTTATGAGATGCAGGTCAACAACTCACAGGGCGATCCTGTCCGCACCGGCAGCATCTACTACTTCGTGAAGAACTTCACGCCTCCTGCTGAGGACAACGAGTGGTTCACGCAAGAACTGATCGTGAAGGGCAAGGCGATGACCGTGATCATCAACGGCAAGGTGCTCTTTGAGTATGTCGAGCCCGATGGGGTGACGGGGGCGGCTCCCGGTGGCGGTGGCGACCACAAGCTCTCCAGCGGCACGTTTGCCCTCCAGGCTCACGACCCAGGCAGCGAAGTCCACTACCGCAACATCCGCGTCAAGCGGCTGCCGTAAGTTGGCACGGTCCCTGTGCCGCGGCATCTCGCCGCGGC
>JBMTLP010000450.1:0-3240 GCA_049433245.1 Pirellulales bacterium | reverse complement strand
CCCGCACCACGGTGGCCTCCTCCACACCAGTCAACTTGCTGTCGAGGCCTTGGAACTTGTAGGTAAACCGAGCGTGGTCGATCCCCATCTGATGCAGAAGGGTGGCGTGCACATCATGCACGCTGACTCGGTTCTCGACCGCGTGGTAGCCCAGATCGTCGGTGGCTCCATACGAGAACCCAGGTTTAAACCCACCGCCAGCAAACCACATCGTGAAGCCCGCAAGGTGATGATCACGGCCATTCCCCTGAGCCATCGGTGTGCGGCCAAACTCTGAGCCGAACACCACGATCGTGTCGTCGAGCATGCCTCGCTGCTTGAGGTCGGTGAGCAAGGCTGCCGCTCCACGATCCACTTCCTTGGCCGTGCCCGCAGAGTGCTCCTTGACCGCTCCGTGGTGGTCCCAGTCACGGTGATACAACTGAATGAACCGCACGCCACGTTCAGCCAAACGCCGAGCCAGCAGGCAGTTCGACGCAAACGAGCCATCCCCGCCTTGCGTGCCGTAGAGATCGAAGATGTGCTGCGGCTCGTTGCTGACGTCCATCAGGTCCGGCACGCTCGTCTGCATCCGGAAAGCAAGTTCGTACTGATTGATGCGGGTGGTGATCTCCGGATCGTGCAGTCGCCGATCGGCCAACTCATCGAGCCGTCGCACGGCGTCGACCACTCCACGCTGCCGATCGAGCGACACGCCCCCCGGGCTCCGCGCGTAGAGCACGGGGTCGCCGGTGCTGCGAAACTCCACCCCCTGGTACTGCCCCGGCAGGAAGCCCGAGTGCCACTGCCGCGAGGCAATCGGCTGCTTCTGGCCAAAGCCCCCCGTCGAGACCATGACCACGAATCCCGGCAGATTGACCGACTCCGATCCAAGCCCATAGAGCAGCCACGAACCCATCGCTGGCCGACCGGCGTTCATCGTGCCGGTGTTCATGAACGTGTGGGCGGGATCGTGATTGATCGCGTCGGTATGCAGGGAACGCACGATGCACAGTTCGTCAGCGCAGCGGCTCCCCAACTCTGGCCAGATCTCCGCGATCGACTGCCCAGATTTTCCCCACTGACGAAACGGATGCTGCGGGGCAAAGCAGGTGAGTTTCTGCCCCTGCAACTGCGCAATCTGCTGCCCAGCAGTCACCGACTCAGGCATGGGCTGCCCATGCAACTCCGTGAGCTTCGGCTTGTTGTCAAAGGTGTCGAGATGGGTCATCCCTCCGGCCATGTAGAGCCAGATAATCCGCTTCACCCTTGGCGGAAAGTGCGGAAACCCGGGCAACGTGGGGGCTGCCGCAGGCGTCGTAGCCGCAGCGGCCTCGCCTCCGCTCTGCAGCAAGGTGCCCATCGCCATGCTCCCCAGGCTCACGCCAGAGTGCTTCAGGAAGGTGCGGCGAGCGATCGATGGGGGAAGTTGCAGCATGGCATCCTCTCAGCTGATCTTTCAGTTTCGCGTGACGACTTCGTGCAGGTTCAGAATTGCACGCGCCACGTTGGTCCAGGCGGCGAGTTCGACGACATCGAGCGACTCGGGCACCGGTGCTTCGCCGATCGCCACGAGCGCAGCCGCAGCCTCCGCATCAGCCGCATATGCGGTGAGGTGGGCGGCGAGCAACTCTCCCAGCACCCCCGCCTCCTCATCGGTGGCAGGCCTTGTCACGGCGCGGGCGAAAGCTCGATCGATCCGTTCGCGTGATGATCCCCCGCTCGCGATGATCTCCTCCGCGAAGACCCGCGCCGCCTCCACATACGAGGGGTCGTTCAGCAGCGCCAGCGACTGCAGCGGCGTGTTCGATCGAGCCCGCTTCGCCGTGCACTCCTCGCGACTCGGTGCGTCGAACGCGAGCAGACTCGGATGGAGATACTGCCGCTGCCAGTGGGTGTAGAGGCCGCGACGGTAGAGATCCTCCCCACGACCCTGCTGCCACTCGCGGGTGGGAAAGTTGAGGTAGGCCCAGTAGCCCACGGGCTGGTACGGAAACACACTCTCGCCACCGATCCGTCGCACGAGCAGGTTGCTCACCGCGAGGGCGTTGTCGCGCACGAGTTCGGCGTCGAGTCTGAACCGTCCTTGGCGAGCCAGCCAGCGGTTTCCCGGATCAGCAGCGAGGGCCTCGGCATCGACCGTCGACGAGCGCTGATAGGCATCGCTCATCACGATCGCCTTCAGCAGCCACTTCACGTCCCACCCCTGCTGCATGAAGTCGGCAGCCAGCCGATCGAGAAGCCCTGGGTGCGAGGGCCATTCACCCTGAGCCCCCACGTCATCGAGCCTTCGCGACAACCCCTCACCAAACAGCAGGCTCCACACACGGTTGACGAAAACGCGGGCCGTCAGCGGATTGCCCCGGTCCACCAACCACCGTGCCAAGTCGAGTCGCGTGAGCCGCTGCTCGCTCCCGCTGTGAACGTCGGCCCCTGGCCCCGCAAGTGCCTCGGGGAAGCCGGGCACGACTTCCTCACCGGCCTCGTCCATCCAGTTGCCGCGAGCGAGCACGCGGACCATCCTCGGCTCGACAGTCTCTGTCACGAGCGTGGTCGTGATCTCGCTCGACAACCGATCACGGTCCGCCGTCAACGAGGCCAGCTGCTCGCGGAGGGGAGCCAGTTCCGGAGCCACACTGCGGTGGTGCTCGACGAGTGTCTGGTTCTGCTCTGCGGTCCGCTGCGAAGCCTCAACCGCTACCGCCGCCAGCACGGCCGGAGGGACTGCATCGGCTGCGGCGACAGGTCGCGGTGCCGCAGTTGCAGCAAGGCGAAAGCAGCCGATCGTGTGGTGTGGATTGTCGAGGTTTTGGTCGAGATGGACCACGAGCGCCGCTCCCTCGGGCAACGAGAGCGCGTCGACCGTTTCAAACACCGCCGCGTGCGGCCGGCCCACCTGCTCCATCACCGCCCAGCCCCAGGTTGGTCCCTTCGCATCTCCGTCGATGGCCGCTGCCACAGCCCACTTGCCGTACGGGTTCTCTCCCGCCGCTCCGGTTTGTTCGTAGGTGGCCGACGGATTGGCGAGCGGCACCGCGGTCACGCTGCCGTCAGCCGCGTGCACCTCCAAGCGGATCTCGCTGAGCACGAAGTTGCCATTCCCGGCTCGACCAGGCCCCTGCTGGGGGAGAGACGCATCCGGGAGCACGTCCAACCGCACCGCCGTCACCCCTTCGGGGAGATCGGTGAAGCGGAGCGTGTAGGTGTCGGTCGAGGGATTCTCACCACTGGCAAGCAAGGCCCCGTCATCAAGCGGCGTGA
>JBMTLP010000449.1:0-3242 GCA_049433245.1 Pirellulales bacterium | reverse complement strand
CCTCACCTCTTCCACCTTTGGAGCCCTCAATCTTGAATCCTTAACCTTGATACTAAGTGTACCATCCTTGCAACCGAAAAATCGAATCCAACTTCCGCGAACAACGCAGGTCACACGATTGACGAGGGCAACCTCGCCACTGCAACCTCGTCACTCCGCCCCAGCAGCCTCCTCTGAGGGGGCGTCGCCAGCTGGCGAGCCCTCAACGGAAGCCTCGTCGACTCCAACGTCGGCAGTGGCCGCTGCTTCCGCCTCGGTCGCCTGAGCTGCATCGATCTGATCCTGCTCACGCTGCCGGCGACGCTGGTCCGCCGCCGCTTCTTCAGCAATGGCAGCCCGCCGCTCGGCCTCGTTTACAATCGCGTCGACAGCCTCTTCCGAGAGCCCACCCATTTCCATGAGGTCTTCCGGCTCGATCACCGAAAGATCGTCGTAAGAAAGGAAGCCTTCGCCAACAAGCCGCTCAGCCACGTCTGGCTCTAAGCCTTCGATCGACGCAAACCCTTCAACGGCCTTCTCGATCTGCTGATCGAGTTCGTCTCGGGTCATGATTTCAATATCCCAGCCGCAGAGTTTGCTCGCCAGACGCACGTTTTGACCACGGCGACCGATGGCCAGCGACAGCTGATCTTCACGAACGAGGACGATGCCGCGACCGAGCATCTGGCAGAGGATCACCTCATCCACCTCTGCCGGCTGCAGGGCATTGGGAACGAGGACTTGCAGGTCGTCGCTCCAGCGGACAATGTCGATCCGCTCTCCGCCGAGTTCCTCGACGATGTTCTTGATCCGGTTGCCGCGCACGCCGACGCAGGCCCCCACGCAGTCGACCCGGGCGTCGGAACTGATCACCGCCACCTTACTGCGATAACCAGGCTCCCGCGAAATCGCTCGAATTTCAATGACGCCGTCGGCGATCTCAGGAATCTCTTGCTCGAACAGCCGCTGCACGAGTTGGGGACGAATCCGCGAAAGGATGATCTTCACCCGGCTGCCCTGCTTCCGAACCTCGAAAATCGTGGCCCGGATGCGTTCGTTCGGATGGTACGACTCACCAGGGATCTGCTCGCTGCGGGGCAGGATCGCTTCCGTTCCTCCCAGCGACACGGTGGCCATGGCACCTTCATGGCGGGTCACGACCCCCGACACCATGAAGCCAACCTGCTCTTCGTACTCGTCGTGAATCGCATCCCGCTCTGCCTCGCGGATCTTTTGAATGATCACCTGCTTGGCAGTTTGAGCACCGATGCGACCGGAAAGTTCTTGCGTATCGATCTCAGCGCCATCGAGCGTGCCTGTCACCCGACCGTTGTCACGGTCGATAGAGATCACAATCTCGGCATTTTCGCCGTACTGCTTGGTGAGCGCCGTGACGAGGGCCGACTCGATCGCACCAAAGACGATCTCTTTGTCGATGTTCTTGTCACGGTGAATCGCGTCGACGACGCGAAGGATTTCATCGGGCTTCATGGCGCTCCCGTGGCTTGGCTCTCGATCGTTGGCGACACGGCCAACGTGGCGAGAGCCCACATAGGACGAGGACGTCGTGCCGGGCCGTATGCCGGCTTGTACGACGCCATTTTCGTCATGGACGCCGGGCGCCTCTCGCGAGACGCCTCAACGGTTTTCCTAGGAGCGAAACCCTCTTTCCCAGGACCGCAGCCAGCGGTTCAGCCCGATCCCGGCCTCGCGGCCGGAAACTGGCACCGTACGGCGGCTCATGTGGATTGTCAACCCACGGCGACGGCCACCGCTCTCCGAGCGATGCGGCTAGACCGCAGCCCCCTGCCAACGTCCCATCACGTCCGCCGCGGCCTGCCCTTGGGGTGTGGCGGAAACGGACACGAAGGTGCTCCCCGCCGCCTCCCCACCCCGTGCGGGGCAAACAGGGCACTCCGGATCGGCGTTCTCGTAGTTCAGCAGGGGAAATAGAGAGCCGTTCTGCAGGGCGAGCACGCTGGTGGCCATTTCCACCAAGCCGCTCCCCGCACCGAGATTGCCGAAATGGCTCTTCGCGGCCACGACTGGCACCGTGCCGATCGCGTCGCCGAGCACATCCACGAGGGCAGCCGATTCGCCCCGATCCCCGAGGGTCGTGCTCAGCCCACGGGCGTGGACATGCCCCAACTGCGCCGGTGGGAGGTTGGCCATTTCCAGAGCACCCCGCAGCGCGAGCCCAATCGCTCGCCGGTCGTCGCCCACACAGGCTGCATCGCAGGCCGTTCTTGCGGCGTGCCCAAGCACTTCCGCATGGATCGTGGCTCCCCTGGCGAGGGCATGCTCCAGTTCTTCCAGGACAAACACTCCAGCCCCTTCGCCAAGGACCATCCCCGACCTCGACGCATCAAAGGGGCGACTCAGGCGGTGTGGATCGTCTTGCCCGAGCGCCACCTGCCCACTCTGCAGGGCATGAACCGTTTTCATGGGATGGATGCGAGTGCCGGTCGCACCTGCGAGCATCACATCTGCCCGCCCACGCCGAATCGTGGAGACGGCCTCACCAATGGCCAGATGACCGCTCGCCTCTCGCATGGTCAAGGAGTTGCTGGGTCCTTGCAGATCGTTGTAGATCGCAATGTGACTCGCCGGCATGTTCGGGAGATACAACAGCAACCACAGCGGCGCCATCCGTGGCAACCCCTCGTCGCCCCACTTGTCAAACGCGAAACCACCGTCCTCGCCGCGGCAGTGCGCGACCGAGGAGGTGAAATCTCCCGGCAGCGTGAGCATGTAGTCGGAACCGAAGACACAGCCGACACGGGGCGGGTTGTGCTCCCCGCTGATGATGCGTGCATGCTGCAGGGCTCGCTGCGCAGCCGCAACGGCCATCTGACTCTCACGGCACATCACCTTTTGGCCTTTGCGGATCGCCCGCTTTTGATCGCTCTCTAGCGGCCCGTAGTTGGCGATGTCGCCCGTAAACTCCGTCGCCTCGCCGCCGTGATGGAGCGGAAGCCCCTCGGTAGAAAACGCCTCAATCTTGCCGACACCGCTGCGACCAGCCACCAACGCCTCAAAGACAGACTCAAGGTCGAGCCCAAGCGGGGTGACCATGCCCAAGCCTGTGACCACGACGCGCCGCTGTGCGGACGAACTCATGCACCAATTCCTCTTGAGGGGTTTATCGAATCTGATCGTCACCACTGCGTTTTCCAGCCACGCAGAAAGGCCTACGGTGAGGCGAGGGATCGCGGCGTCCTCGAACCGCGGCACGTTCAGAAGCGGGGCAGTATAGAATGGCC
>JBMTLP010000448.1:0-3242 GCA_049433245.1 Pirellulales bacterium | reverse complement strand
AGAGCGTGACGTGCAGGTCTCTGATGGGATGCACACACTCCACCGCCGACGACCCAAGTTCATCCGTCGCCCCCACCACACCCGGCTTCACACCGCCACCGGCGAGGAGCATGGTCATCGCCTTGTTGTTGTGGCCTCGACCGAGCGAATACACGCCACCGCGTTTGTTGTTATCTGGGGTTCGCCCAAACTCGCCCGTCCAGATCACGAGCGTGTCGTCAAGCATCCCTCGCTGCTTCAGATCGCGAATCAGGGCGGCGATTGGCTTGTCCACACTCTTGATCCGCGCGGAGTGCCCGCGCTCCAGATAGTCGTGACTGTCCCACCCTCCGCTGAAAATCTGCACGAACCGCACCCCCTGCTCCACCAACCGGCGGGCCATCAAACACTGCCGACCAAACGCTCGGGTCTCGGGCGCGTCGAGGCCATACATCGCGTGCGTCTGCGACGTTTCCTGGTCGAGGTCGATCACACCTGGCACTTCCGCCTGCATGCGAAAGGCGAGTTCGTAGCTCTCAAAGCGGGCTGCGAGTTTCTCGTCACACCCCACTCGCTCTAGGTGCTGCTCGTTGAGCCAGGCGAGTTCGTCGAGGGCACGCCGCTGATGGCTCCGCGTTTTGTACGACGGCGAGGCGAGGTCAAGAATCGGCGAACCGCTCGGACGCAACCGCGTGCCTTGGTAGTGCGGCGGTAAGAACCCGTTGCTCCAATTCGTGGCTCCCCCCTGCGGCAGCGCGAGTTCGGTCATCACGACATAGCCGGGAAGATTCTGGTTTTCCGTTCCCAAGCCGTAGGTCGCCCAAGCGCCCAGCGCTGGATCGCCGCCGAGCCGACTGCCCGTGTTCATCTGAAACAGCGCTTCGGGATGGTTGAGCGACTCGGCCTGACACCCGCGGTAGTTGCACAACTCGTCAGCCACAAACGGATCGGCGAGATGCTGCCATTGATCGCACATCTCCAGCCCAGAATCACTCACCTGCCGAAACCCAAATGGGCTGCCCACAAAGAACTTGAATCCGGTCTCCTGCCCACCGGTCAGTTTCGACTCGGTTTTATGGAGTCGGGCGAGTTCGGGCTTCGGGTCGAAGGTGTCCATCTGACCGGGCCCGCCCTCCATGAAGAGCATGATCACGTTCTTCGCCCGAGCCGGCAGCATCGGGGGCTTCGCCGCGAGTGGTCCGGTCGCCTGCGGCTGCTCCGCGCCGAGCAGCTGCGTGGCGGCCACGGCACCCAGCGATGCACCAAGCCCATAGAGAAACGAGCGACGCTGCGAATCGAGCATGGCGTTTGGCCTTCCCTCAGTCGACGTAGAGAAACTCGTTCATGTTCAGCAGCAGCAGGCACACGTCCGCCAGCGCCCGCGTTTCTGGCGACACGTGAGCGGCCTTTCTGTCGGCTTCATAGTTCTCGAACACCGGCAGGATTTCCTGATACTCAAACACCTCACCGGAAAACTCCTCCACGAGTGAGCGTGTGATCTCCGTGGGAAAGCTCACGGCCTCGGCAGGATGATCGCGGTGATACGCCACCATCTCCGCGAGGTAGGCGACCAGCCGCGTCAACTCAGCAGCGGTCGCACCGCGTCCCAAGGCCAGCTGAAAGGCGCGATCGATCTGAGCCGAAGCTGTCTCGCATTCCGCTTCCAACCGCGCTGCGAAGGCGATCGAACGATCGGTCATCTGGTCGCTGTTGAGGAGCGTGAACACCTGCGTCGTGACCGCGGCCGACTCGCGCATGTCACAAGATTCGTTGGGGCTGGGCTGGTTGAAGAGTTCGGCGAAGGGATCCGCCTGACCACGCACTCGGTACGCGTAGACGCTCCGTCCATTCCGAACTGCAGGGGTTCTCGACGGCTGATACGCCGGCGCGATGGAGAACTGAATCATGCGTGGCTCGAGCGCCACTTCCTGGTTGATTTCAGGCATGATGGGGAGACCGCCCTGCCGATCCTGCAGCTCCCCCGTCACGAGCAGAACGCCATCTCGAATCTCTTCCGCAGAGAGCCTTCGACGTGGAAAGTGCGAGAGCAGTCGGTTGTCTGGGTCTACCGTTGTCCACACCTCGGCAGTTGGCGGTGACGAGCCACGCTGATAAGCGTCTGTCCGCATGATCATGCGATGCAGCCGCTTGATCCTCCATCCATGCTGCACAAAGTCGGCAGCCAAGAAGTCAAGCAGTCGCGGGTGGCTTGGCTTGGCTCCTTTGGCTCCAAAGTTGTTGCTGTTGGCAGCCAGTCCGGTGCCAAAGTGCCCCTGCGAGATCCGGTTCACGATTCCTCGGGTCGTCAGCGGGTTGTCCGCATCCGCAATCCATCGTGCGAGCCCGAGCCGACGACCGGCAATCGCATCCGTGAGAAGTGAGGGATCGCTCGAGTTGCTGTTGGCGGCTACGGGCACCGCGCTCAACACGCCAGGAGACACCGCCTCTCCCGGAGCACCCAGGGCTCCGCCGAGCAGGATGAAACTCTCCCGCGGCTCACTCGGCTGCTTTTTATCCCGCTTGATCCGCAGCTTTCTGGCCCCATTCCAGGCCAGCGTGAAGTCGGCCGCGTTGTACACGCTCTGTGCCATGGGCTCGTAGCGTTCGAGCCGCCGGGTCCAGATCCATTCGTCCTGCTCGCGAACCTTCAGCTGCCCCTGCTCGACATGGTCCAACCCCACATGACGGGGCGGCTTCTCTTCGTCCGGCAAACTCTTGCGGGCGTCGTCGTCCTGATAAGGAAGGCCGTGCTCTTCGAACCAGTTCCGGGCCGCAGCCTCACGTTTTTCAACCAGACGCGTTTTCTCAGCCACTGCGAAGTCGAGCATCTGCTTGGCGTGGGCTTGCCCTTCCTCAAAACCCGCCTGGTTTTCGTCGGGCAGGAAGGGCACCGTGCGTTCGGCCATCTGCGTCGTCGCAAACGCAGCGTACATGCGGTAGTAGTCGCGAGTGGGCAAGGGATCAAACTTGTGATCGTGACACTTCACGCACCGCAGCGTGGTGGCGAGGAAGGTTTGCCCTGTGATATTGACGAGGTCGTCGAGCCAGATCTGGCGTGCCTCCTCTTGCTCGACCATCGCATTATCCCAGGGGCCCAGTCTGAGGAACCCTGTGGCCACAATCCATTCTGCTTCATGCTCGAGATACTCACCCGACTGCTGCACGCGGTGTACTTCCTCCTCGGAGCCATCGGTCCGCTCGCGGACCGACTCGTCGGCGAGTTCGTCCCCTGCGATCTGCTCCACGATAAAGCTGTCGTAGGG
>JBMTLP010000447.1:0-3246 GCA_049433245.1 Pirellulales bacterium | reverse complement strand
AAAGATGGCGAGAACGGGAGTGGCCGCCAGCCCCAGTGGGCCGGGGAGGAGTCGGCGAGAGCCTGCTCGCTGACCAAACTGGCCGAACGTGACGGCGATCACGACGACAACGCCCACGATCAGCCCTTCATAGACATCGGCGCCGGTTTTGATGACTTTCGACACCGCGTCGATCACAACACGCAGGAAAATGGTGCCCAGGACCGTTCCCGGAACCGTGCCCACACCCCCAGCGAGTGAGCAGCCACCGACAACAGCGGCGGCGATTGCGTTGAGCTCGTGGCCGCGTCCCTGGTTAACCGGAGCGGCCACCGATTCATTGGCAACATAGAAAATGCCTGCGAGGGCTGCGGTCACGGCGGCGAAACAGTAGGCGAACCACTTCACATTCTCGGTCCGGATACCCGCCAGCCGGGCTGCGTCTTCATTCCCTCCGAGCGCGTGAACATGACGCCCAAGGATGGTTCGCGTCAGCAAGACCCAGGTGAGGATCGCGAGCACAGCGAAGACGGCCACCGAGATCCAGACGTTGTCGCGGAGCATTTTGAAGAAGGGATCAGCCACGTAGATCTGGGCGCTCTTCGACGGGGTGAGGGCCGCGGTCGTGCTTTCACAGAGGGCGCGAGCGAGACTTCGCAAACCCACGAGCGTGGCCAGGGTGGCAATGAAGGGGGGCAGCCGAATCGATGTCACCAGCCAGGCGTGCAAGGTGCCCACAGCGAGCCCCGAGAGCAGGCTCATCCCAATGCCGGCCGCCACGACCCAGCCACCAACAGGCTTGGAAGCCATCATCTCATCAGGGGCGAGGGCAAGCATGGTTGTAGCGCACACCATGCCGGAAAAGGCGATCATCGACCCGAGGGAGAGATCGATGCCGCCGGCGATGATGACCACGGCAGCTCCCAGGGCAAAAATCCCCAACAGCGCCGTGTTCCGCGCGATGTCGCGGAGGCTTTCGAGCGGTCGGTAGAGATAGCTGTGGTTGGAGTCGATGACCGTGGTGGCAATCACAGCCACCACCACGGCGATCAACAGCGTCCACTCACTCGACCAGGTTGGCCAACGGCGACCCGAGGCGTGCTTGTCTGACATGTGCAACTCTTCCGCTCGTTTGTCCCTGTTCCGGCCAGCTCACGAGCTGCTGAGGCCGTAGGTCGCCAGCCAATCCCGGAAGGCCGGCAGCGTCATCCGCTCTGCCGGCGTGGGGTCGAAGGTGTCGGTCTGCAGTGGCGAGCCTTCTTCAGGGACGATCACGCGAAGTCCGGTGGTGAGCACATCGCCATCCGGAGCGTCGGGGTTTGGAAACATGGTGGCAATCGTGTCGTCGTCACTCTCGTGCATCGCGAGCAGGAGTTGGACCGACTTCACTCCCATGTCGAACGGGTTTTGCACCACCATCGCGTCGATGTGGCCAGCGGCCATGTGCTCGATCGCAGCCGCCTGTGCATCAAACGTGATCACGGTGGTCTGCTCGCCTGCGCCTCGTTCGTCGACCACTTCGGCGATCGCGGGTGCGTTGTAGGCCCAGATGCCTACGAGCGCCACCAAGTCGGGATGGTTGACGAGAGACGCCCGCACATTGTCGCGTGCCTTGGAGAGGTCCATCGCATCGCTCATCCGGTCCACCTCAGCGAAATTCTCACCGACCGCTTCCTGAAAGCCATTCATGCGGGCTCGAGCGTTGTCGTTGTCGGTGAAGCCAGCGAACTGCACGTAGCCACCCTTCTCGAGGCCACGCTCCGCGAGCAGCACGCCTGCGGCGCGGCCCAGCACCCGGCCGGCCACGATGTTGTCGGTGCCGATGTAGTAGGGGCGGGCATCTCGCAGGGTGTCTCGGTTCACGTCGCCATCGACCGTGATCACATGCACGCCCTTCGCGGCCAGGTTTCGCATCTCGTCGGCAATGGCGGTGTTGTCAGCCTGAATCACGGAGATGGCCACGCCGGCAATGTCCCGCTGGCTGCCAAACTGGCGAAGCTTCTCGATTTGCCCTTGCGCGGTCCCGTTGTTCTTCTCCATCACCACCGTCAGGCCCTTCGACGCGAGGTCGGCCTGCTTGGCACCTTCCTGCAGGCCGGCGTTGCACGCGTCCCAGAACGGGTCGTCGCCGTTGGTGAGGAAAATGAATCGCTTGGTGGTAGGTTCACTGCCGGCCTCCCCGCCTTCTTCCTGGGGCCCGCAGCCGACGATGGTCAGGCCGAGGCCGAGGATCGCCAGCCAGAGGGCGGGCTGCGCTTGAGCGAAACGGGACTTCATGTGTTGGTGCTCCCCATGTCGTGTCAGTAACCCCAGGAAAATGCCACTAAAGTGGCAGACGGAAGGGCTTCCGGAGAGGACAGTCTTTCGTTTCCGGCTGCCCGCGTCCAGTACCAGCCTTTCAATACCGCAGCCCGTTCTTGCGGAGGTGGACCGCAGAATCGACCGATTCGTCGCCGCGAATCGCTCGCTGGACGGTCGCCACGACCACGTCATGGTCGCCGGCAGAGGAGGAACTCGTGGCTTGGCATGCCAAGACATTCGCCAACCCACCAAGAATCACCGCCCCGCAATCGCTGCGAGAGATCTCCAAACCATCAAACGGGTCGCTGCCCGGTGCGGCAGGCTTGGCAAATCGCCCGATCAGGCCCCGGTCAGCCGAGCCAAGGATGTGCAGTACAAACCGCCCGCCCTGCTGCAGGAACGGGAGCACGTCGCGGGATCGCTCGACGCCGATCGAAATGGCGGGCGGCGCGAAGCCAGCTTGCATCACCCAACTGGCGAGCATCACGCGGTCGGCACCCGCGTCTCGCCACGTCACCAAGAACAGACCGCTGGGAATTCGGCCAAGGGCGGCCGAGAGCAGGCTGTCCGTGGCAGGAACCGGAGGGCAGGTGGAGTCGGCGTCGGGCATGGGGCGTTTCTTTGGGAACTGGTGACGAAAGCAGAGCAGGGGCAGGCATCGCGACCGGAGGTCGGCCCATGAGTGGCTCGCTATCTCGCGTGGCTTACCAATCTTGCCGCGGATTCCGCGAAGCAAGCGTTCGCGATGCCGTCGCAGGATCGCAAGAACTGGCCTATAAGGCGAACTCCCTTCCCCCTAGAGTCTGCCACCTTGAAGTGCCCATGACAATGCGCAGCGGTCGCCACTTGTGGTGCGAGGCGAGATGGCCAGTACAGATATTCAACACAGTCCGCCGCGCGGGGTGATCTGGCGCGGTGCCCGGCCGCAGGCGGCAAAAGCGCATGCCGCCTGGGTGGGAGCGGGGG
>JBMTLP010000446.1:0-3251 GCA_049433245.1 Pirellulales bacterium | reverse complement strand
GCGCCGCCACCCGCGTTGCCATTGTTTTCCGAGAGTGCTTCAAAGACGCGACTGAGCGAAATATCGAAGTTCAGCAACTTGTCTGGATCGACCTGGATTTCATAGGTCTTGAGCTGTCCACCAAAGGTGTTGACTTCAATCACCCCCGGGACGCTTCTGAGTTGAAACGCGATCTGCCAGTCGAGGATCGTTCGCAGTTCCATCTGGTCGAAGTCGTAGCCAGGCTTCGCCCGCACCTCGAACTGATAGATCTCACTCATCCCTGTGGCGATCGGCCCCATCTGCGGATCTCCGATCCCCGGAGGAATGTTCTCCCGGGCCTGCTGAAGCCGCTCGTTGACGAGGGTGCGGGCCCAGTAGATGTCGGTGCCCTCCTCAAAGGCCACCGTCACTGCCGACAGCCCAAACCGGCTGATCGAGCGGATTTCTTCCACCCGAGGTAGGCCGCTCATCGCGTTCTCAACCGGGAAGGTGATGAACTGCTCCACCTCAACCGGCCCGAGCGACGGCGAGAGTGTGAGCACCTGCACCTGCACGTTGGTCAGGTCGGGCACCGCATCGAGCGGCAGCGTGGCAACTGACGCAGCCCCAACCCCTAAGAGCACGACCGCAAGCAACATCACCACAAAGCGATTGTGGAGCGACCAGTCGATGAGAGCGGAAACCATGAACGTCTATTCCAAAGAAGGGGAGAGCGGGGCAGGGGAGAAACACCAGCACCAGAGCGACCACCGTAGTTCGCCCTGCATCACTCGTCTTCCAGTAACGAGGAGAGCATCCGTGACTTGAGAGCGAAGCCGCCGCTCACCACGATCGGGTCGCCAGCCTCCACACCATTTTGAATCTCGATCGAATCCTCACCCTCGCGCCCCAGTTCGACGTTGCGACGCTCAAATCGATCCCCGCCCGCGTGCACGAACACAAAATGTTGCCCCTCATGCTCAAACACGGCACTGACAGGCACTTTGAGCACTGTTGCCGCCGCAATGTCTGGCAACTCGATCATCACGAACATGCCTGGCTTCAGTTTCCTCGCGTCGTTCCTCGCGACGGCACGCATATTGAGCGTTCGCGTCTCACGATCAACGACGTCACCGGCATAGAAAATCGTTCCCTCAAACACTTCCCCTGGCCATGCCGGCGTGCGAAACCGAACCGGTCGGTCTTGGACACCCACCAGCAGCGGAAACTGCTCCTCATAGACGTCTGCCGAGAGCCAGACGGTGGACAGATCGGCGACGCCCAGAATCTGATTCGCCGGGCCAACGTGCTCCATCAAGGCCACGTCTTTGGAAATCACTACGCCATCGAAGGGGGCGACGATTGGACATCTCGCCAACTCCACGCCTTGAGCTGGATCGATCTGTGCGATGTCGTCTTGCTGAAAACCGAGGATCTTGAGCGCCGCTTCATCGACGGCAACACGCGTTTGGAGTTCCGTCAACTTCTGTGTGGAACGGATTGCTGCCTGGCGAGCCTCTTGTTCCAGTTGCTCGAGCAAGGACTGTAGCGTGGCACGGCTTGCGTCCAGGTTTGCCTGGGCTTCGGCGATTTGCCGCGAGGGGATGATGCCCTGGGAACGCAGCGGCTCAAGACGCTCCAACGTCTTCGTGCTTGATGTCTGCTCAATGTAGGCCGTCATCAGTTTGTCGCGATACTCGCCCAATGGCCGGTTCCGCAACTGCCGCTCGATCTCGCTCACGCCCGGGTCTTCGCGCAAGAGTGTGATCATCGCCAGCGTGTTGCTGGAGATCTCCTGCGTCCATGCGTCTTGCTGCTGAGCAAACGCCAACTGCTGCCGGTCTTGGGCAAGGGTCAGCATCGCATCACCAACTTCCCTACTTTGAATCACTGCCATTTGCTGTCCGAGCGTCACCGAGTCACCAAGGCCCACATTGACCTCGTCGACGCGTCCTTCCACCAGCGGGTAGAGGTGGGCGAGACGATCCTCGTTGAGCGTGACTTTGCCGGTGACCGAGGTCAGTTGCTCGAAAAACCCGACGGACGCGGGCTCGATGAGCAGCGACGCTGCCGACCACGAAGTTTCAGGAAAAACAATTTCGGTCGGATGCTCGTCTTCGACCACTTCGGCAAGAACTTCGCCGCCGACTTCGTCTTGGGGAGGTCGTTCGAGTTGAACTGGCAACGCTGGTTGACCCCGATGCGTGACCAACCAAACGCCGCCCCCGCCAGCCATCGCGCCAAGAACGAGGCTGATCCCAATCAGCCAACCTGCAGGCTGATGTCGCCTCACCTGCGTTGAACCTTGCGTTGTCGCTGGCATCAATTGCTCCGTCATCATCTCACCAAAGCCTGACCTTGATCACCCGTGCGTCCGCAACCACTGGTGACGCTTGCTACCACCAGCCAAGGCCACGTAAGGACGAGGCCAAAGAAGTGGAGCCCGGGCGTCTCCTCAACAACAGCCCTCAGCGAAGGGCGACGCCCCTGAGCGAGGCGGGAAGAAAACTGCGCACCTAGCAGCGGGCAACACCGAGTCGCAGCGGCAGCGGGAGAGAGCCCGCATCATCCGGGAAGTAGCCCAACCGAAGCAGGCGAATCGGCTGAGGGTCTCGAAGCTGTTGCATCATTGCGAGCGGGGGAACAGCGCTCCCACCCACTGGGAGCCTGCTGGGCCAATCAACCCGAATACCGTCGGCACTGGTGTTGGCAATGAGTGGAAGCCTGAGACTCAGCCCTGGGGTCTCACTGGGTTCCCCCTCCGACGAGGGCACCTCGAAGTGCACATGCCAGCCAAAAAACGTCAGTTCACAAGGATCAACCGACGCGTGGTGGGTTTCGAGGTGAGCAGCAAGCCAGGGCCACGCGGCCTCTGGCTCGCTTGCGAGCGTGCCATGCGCATGACAAACAGGGAGAGGCCCCTGCCACAGGCAGAGCACCAAAAGGCAGCGGAATGCGGCCAACCTGTTCATTGAGGCGTGTCTCACAAACGCGACCATGCCGCCGTACTCGCTGCGACGCTCGGCCTCCAGCGGAGACACTCCAACGGCTTTCGCTCGCGGAAGCCTCACGGCGGGCTCGCAAGGCTCGGCACTCTGGGAAGCGTAGTTCGGCCCAGTTTTGCCTGTCAAATCAGCGCGAACACAGAGTCACCGATGCCGCAGAACTTGTTCCAGCGGCCCTCCTACTCGCGATCACGCGGCGTGGCGGGCGGCGATCATCTCTGGAAAGTGCTGTCGCTGGCCACCCGCTCACCCGGAAGTTCGGGCTCGCCAACAACCTCCAGCGGC
>JBMTLP010000445.1:0-3267 GCA_049433245.1 Pirellulales bacterium | reverse complement strand
CCTGCCATTGAGTTCCACACCTTCCCCCAGTTTCGGCGCGATGTCGTTGTCGCCGCCGGCGGCGGCCAAGGTGGGAAGCCAGTCTTCGTGCGACACGATCCCATTGAGTGTGACACCGGCTGGAAACTGCCCGGGCCAGCGGACAAACGCGGGCACGCGGTAGGCACCTTCCCAGTTCGAGTTCTTTTCACTGCGGAAAGGCGTGGTGCCGGCGTCAGGCCAGGTGTTGTAGTGAGGGCCGTTGTCGGTGGAGTAGAAAACGATCGTGTTGTCGGCGATGCCGAGTTCGTCGAGCAAGCCCAGCAGTTCGCCGACGTGCATGTCGTGCTCGACCATGCCATCCGAGTATTCGTCTTGGCCGCTGATGCCGCGGTGGGCATCTTTGACGTGCGTGCGGAAGTGCATCCGCGTGGCATTCCACCAGCAGAAGAAGGGTTCCTCACCATTGACCTGCCGGGAGATGAAGTCTTTGGCAGCGGCCAGTGTTTCTTCGTCGATCGTTTCCATCCGCTTTTTCGTGAGCGGGCCAGTGTCTTCAATCGTCTGCCCACCCTTGCCATCTGCCTTGCAGTGCAGGACGCCACGTGGGCCGTAGGTTTCTAAAAACGTTTTGCCGTTGGCCAGCACCATGTCGGCCGGATAGTCCTCGTTTTCGGGCTCTTCCGAGGCGTTCAGGTGGTAGAGGCTGCCAAAGTACTCATCGAAGCCGTGCAGGGTGGGCAAGTGTTCGTTGAGATCTCCCTGATGGTTCTTGCCGAACTGGCCGGTACCGTAGCCCAAAGTTTTGAGGACGGTCGCGATCGTGACGTCGCTCTTCTGCCACCCTTCTTTCGCGCCAGGGAGGCCAACCTTCGTCATTCCGGTGCGTACCGGCACATTGCCGCCGAGGAAGGCAGCACGGCCCGCTGTGCAACTCTGCTGGCCGTAGTAATCGGTGAAGGAGAGGCCTTCGCGAGCCAAGCGATCAATGTTGGGGGTTCGGTAGCCCATCATGCCACGGTTGTTGTGGCTGATGTTCCAGGTGCCGATGTCATCACCCCAGATCACGAGGATGTTGGGCTTCTTGGCGGCCGGCGCTTGGGCCTCGCAGAGCTGGTTTTGCAGGGCAAGAACCGTGAGCAGCACAGATGTCAGCAGCGTTCGCCCAGCAAATGTCTCCAAGTCGGGTCAATCCACCGATGGGTGCAACCGCACCATCATAGAAATGCGAGGATGGCACGCGGCGTGTCACCAAGCAAGTCAATGTGAGCCTGGCCTGGTATTCTGTCGGTGAGGTGGGGCCGTCGATCGTGCTCCTCACGTGAGACGTTCCAAGCAGTGAAAGCCACAGCATGCAAACTCGTCGGCTCGGCAACTCGGATCTCCAAATTACCCCCGTTGGGTTTGGGGCGTGGGCGATTGGTGGCGGCGACTGGTCCTTTGCCTGGGGGCCGCAGGACGACAACGAGAGTGTGGCAGCCATCCACGAGGCTCTCGACCTTGGTGTGAACTGGATCGACACCGCGCCGGTGTATGGTCTTGGGCATTCCGAGGAAGTCGTGGCCAAAGCGCTCGCGGGTCGTACCCATCGTCCCTACATTTTCACCAAGTGTGGGCGGATCTGGGATGAGACGCGCACGATTGGCAAGCGATTGAAGGCGGCGAGCATTCGTGAGGAATGTGAGGCGAGCCTGCGACGGCTGTCGGTCGACGCGATTGACCTCTACCAGGTTCACTGGCCAGAACCAGATGAAGACATTGAGGAGGGATGGAGCGAACTTGCCCGCCTCCAGCAGGCAGGAAAAGTTCGCTGGATTGGCGTGAGCAACTTTAACGTTGCCCAGATGCAGCGTGCCGCCGCGATCGCTCCCATCACGTCACTCCAACCGCCGTATTCAATGCTCCGCCGCGACGTGGAGGGGGAGATTCTGCCGTTCGCTCGCGAGCACGGTATCGGTGTAATTGCGTATTCACCGATGGCCTCCGGCTTGCTCACCGGCACGTGGACGCGGGCACGGCACGACGCCCTTCCCGAGGATGACTGGCGGAAGCACAAGAACCCGCTCTTCCAAGAGCCGATGTTCTCACATGGCGTGAACATCGCGGACCTGCTCCGAGATGTGGGTGACCGACACGGGGCGAGCCCGGCAGCAGTAGCGATTGCCTGGGTGCTCGCTAACCCGGCCGTCACAGCGGCCATCGTGGGTGCTCGCAAGGCAGGCCAGTACGCAGAGATCGCCGCGGCCGCGGGGCTCAGGCTCACAGTCGACGACCGCGACAAGATCGCGCATGCGTTGACATTGTCGTAGCAGGGTTTTGAGGAGGCTTGGTGATGGCGAGAATAGGTGGCGTGGTGACGCGGCGAGGGGTGCTCGTTTTGATGGGATCGCTGGCGATCGCGTGCGTGCATGCGCAAACGCCGAGCGAACTGTTTCGAGAGGGCGTGGAACTCTTCTTTGCAGCGATGCCTGCCGAATCGGCAGCCCGGTTTGATGCGCTGGTGAAGGCGGATCCGACGGGCGAGCCTGAACTCTGGCAACGAGGTCTCTCGCTGTACTATGCCGATCGCTTCGAGGATGGGCGGAAGCAGTTTGAAGTTCATCGAACGGTAAACCCGAACGATGTGGAAAACCCAGCGTGGCACTTCGCGTGTGTGGCACGGCTTGAGGGGCTGGAGGCGGCCCGCGAAAAGATGCTCCCCGTGGGGCCGGATCGCCGAGTGCCGATGCGGGAGATCATCGCCTACTACCGTGGCGAGGGCTCACCGGAACAAATCCTGGCCGCCGCGGAGGCGGGTGACGAAGGGGGGCGTCGCAACCGGTTGTGCTACGCGCACCTCTACCTCGGTCTGTTTGCGGAGGCGACCGGAGACAACGACGCCGCCAAGCAGCACATCGCACTTGCTGCCGGACGCTACGCGATGGACCACTACATGGGTCGTACAGCGCAGGTCCACGCAAAAATCCGCGGCTGGATGCCAGTGGAGTAAGAGGCCGTGTTTACGGCGCAAGGATCTGCCACGTGATCGGGTCAGTCGCCAGCTGGAGCCGCACCCGCTGATGCCCAGCGGCATGCAACGCGAGCAGATCGAGCGTGTCGAAGCGACAGCCAACTGCGGCAAAGACTTCAAATCCAGCGTCGTCGTCGACCGCCGGTTGCTGAGGAGCGGGCGGGAACACATCGAGCGGTGTTCCCGGTGCGTCGCCTGCCGCGTAGCAGGCTCGGCTCATCGTGGCCGAGCCATTCCAAGCTGCTCGTGCTCTCGCGTCGCCTGTGCGAACGGTCGCG
>JBMTLP010000444.1:0-3284 GCA_049433245.1 Pirellulales bacterium | reverse complement strand
GGTGTGCGATGAGCCCACCAGCGCGCGCGACGCGGCCAACGGCCAGGGCACGATGGAGCTGATCCAAGCCGGCGCCGTGCAGCCAAATCGAGCCGTGATCGTGGTCACCCACGACTCGCGAATCTACTCTTTCGCCGACCGCATCGCGGCCATGGAAGACGGACACATCGAGTCCGTGCACCAAGGCAATACGTTTCAAGAAAACTCACCGCCCCATGAAGGAACCTGACCTCGCCAATGCCTTGGACCAAAGCCGATGCAACGAACGAGTTGGGAACAGTCACAATGTCATTACCGTCAGCACCCGGCACGCGAAGTGACCGCCGGTTCAAGCGGCCAACCACGCTCGCAGATCTGCTCACGCAGTACGCCCTCCCCGCCCTCGCAACAGGGATGCTGATTTTTGCGGCGTGGTATGTGTGGGGTCAGCGTGTTGTGGCCAACTCGACCGCCCCCCCGATCGCACCGGCGCAGAGTCCATTCGCTGCCGTCGAAGCGCAAACCGAAAACATCAGCGTCGGTTCCCCAACTCCGGGGATCGTGACCAAGGTGCTGGTGACCGTGGGGGATATGGTGGAAGCCGGCACGCCCCTCTTTCAACTCGATGACCGTGAACTCCTTAGCGACCTCGCCGTTAAACGCGCCGCGTTGACCGAAGCCAAGAACGAGTTGGTTCGCCTGGAAGCGCAACCGCGCCCTGAAGAAGTGCCGATCCGACAGGCCGCGGTTGACGAGGCACAGGCTTCCGTGGACCTCACCAGCGACGCCCTCCGTCGCGCAGAAGACACGTTTGCTCGAAAAGTCTCCACGGAGCAGGACCTGATCGAACGACGCAAGGCACACCTCATGGCTCAGGCGCAGTTCGCCCGTGCCCACGCAGATCTCACCCTGCTCGAGGCGGGAACCTGGACCTACGACCTCGATGTGGCTCGCGCGGATGTCGCCAAAGCTGATGCCGACGTGAAAAAAACTGAGACGTCGATCGATCGCTTGGTTGTGCGGGCACTGGTGGCCGGCGAGGTGCTGCAGGTGAACGTGCGGCCTGGTGAGTTTGTGGGCACGCCTCCCGGCCAGCCGCTTATCGTGCTTGGTGATGTCGACCAGCTTCACGTGCGGGTTGATATCGATGAGTTCGACATCTCGCGGTTTCGCTCGGAATCGACAGCGTCCGCCGTGCCACGCGGAAGCCTGCAGGAGCGTTATCCGCTTGAGTTCGTCCGCGTCGAACCCTATGTCGTGCCCAAGAAATCGCTCACCGGCGACAACACCGAGCGCGTCGACACGCGTGTGTTGCAAGTGATCTACAACTGCGATCCGCGGGGCAGACCGTCGCTCTACGTCGGACAGCAGATGGAGGTCTTCATCGACGCAGCTATGCCCGCCGAGCAGGGGACAGGCGACGAGGTGAATGCCGGAGGTGGGACTTGAACCCACACGCCCTTGCGGGCAACGGATTTTGAGTCCGTCGCGTCTGCCATTCCGCCACTCCGGCTTTTCCGAGCTCACAGGCACCGCTGCGATCATGGAGTAGTAAAAGACTAGGTCCCGTGCCGCCGTTTTGCCAGCCCCGGAGGCGTTTGCAGCCAACAGCGACGTTCTTAGTCTCGCGAAGACCGTGGTAGAGTCCTCCCTGAGACGCTGCCCATGCCCTTCGCAGCGCCCAGCGGCGGCCACTCATTTTGCGAGAATCCGCCCGAACACGCTCGGACAGTAGGCTGTACAGATGAACGTGATCGTGTTTGAGGACAGCGCTGTCCGGTCGCTCGGTGTTCTCGTATCTATGAGGCCCGCCTGCGACCTCCTCATCGGCAGCACCAGCCTCGTCAACGCTCTCCGGGTGTTTGGCGATGTTCATCGTGTGGTGCGACCTCACCTGAGTAGTTACCTCACTGCCCTCGCGGGGCAACGGATGCCACTGTGGGGCGGTCCGTGCGATCCTCGCTTTCTGGCCTCACCTGTCGCACTCCCGGGGAGTGCCGTGCTCGTCGTCAACGCTCGCCTCGTGCCAACCCGCGAGGCGATCACAGGCCTCCGCAGGCTTGTTGAGGATGGCGAACGTGGCGTCGTGTTCCGTGCCGGTGCCCTCGTGGCTGCCGTGCTCCATCGATCGGCCACGGGGCATGAGACCGCCGACGACACCGCAATCAAGTCGATACTTTCGCCCGGCGAACCTGCCACGGGTTCCCGTGAGTCACCCGTCGAGCGCGTGCTGGCAGAGCTCGGCAGGCGTCAACCTCTTGTGGACCTCGCCGCAGATGAAGCTGCGTTTCGTCTGGTGGAGCAGTCGCATGAGGTGGTTACAGCCCACGAGCACGCGCTGAGCGGGAGCCTCGCGATGCGTCTCGACACGGGGCACTTTCGTGAGGTGCAACCAGGGCTCTTTGCAGCCCCCACGGCAGCCATCGGCCCCTTTGTCGCGGTCCGCGGAGGACCGGTGGTGGTGGGAGCCGAAGCGGAAATCGGTCCGTTGGCGTGCCTCGATGGCCCAGTCTGGATCGGCGAGCGGGCTCGCGTTTCACCGCGCTCGTGGATTCGGGAAGGCACGGCCGTTGGACACGATAGCCGCGTCGGCGGCGAGGTGCATGCGAGCGTGATCGAACCGTTCACCAACAAGCCCCACGACGGCTACCTCGGACACAGTCACATCGGCACCTGGGTCAACATTGCCGCCGGCACCAACACGGGCAACCTCAAGGCTTCGTATGGCCCGGTTCGCCAACACAACATCCTGCCCGACGGCAGCCGTGCCACGGTCCACACACATCGTCAGTTTCTCGGTGCCGTGGTGGGCGACCTAGCCAAAACGAGCGTCACCACATCCCTGCCATGCGGTGCACGAATCGGCGTTGCCGCCACGGTCGGCGGGGAAGCTCCGGAACAGGTCTCCGCGTTCTCCAACCTGCTGACGGGGGGCGCACGGACCACGCCTGAACAGGCCGCCACCATGCTCGAACGCATGATGATCCGCCGAGGTATGGCGATTTTGCCAGCCGACCGCGACCTCCTCGCAGCCGTGCACGCAGCCACGGCGCCCGGGCCGTAGGACGCCTCCCTGGATCGCACGGGCAGACGCGGCAACTTCCGAGCAACCCACAAGAATCGGTCCTTCCGGGAACTCTGTGGTTCGGAGAGTCTGCCCGTGCGAATCGAGCGGCGTAGGAAACGGAGCGAAGCCACGATGGCGAAGCGACCGTTTCCTTCGAGCGAGCGGAAGGCAGGATGCCTGGAGCGAACGTCCGGCGAGATCGCACGGGCAGACGCGGCAACTTCCGAGCACCCCACAA
>JBMTLP010000443.1:0-3291 GCA_049433245.1 Pirellulales bacterium | reverse complement strand
CATGGCCGTGGCGGTCGTAACGCTCTCGCAGCGACGAGTCGGAGAGCACCTCGAACGCGCGCGCCGCTTCCTTGAAGCGACCAGCAGCCTCGTCGTTCCCCGGGTTACGGTCCGGGTGAAACTGCATCGCGAGCCGGCGATAGGCCGTCGTGATCTCGGCTGATGAAGCCCGTCGCTCCACGCCAAGTACTTCGTAGTAGTCCCGCTCCTGCGGCATGGCGTCCGCTCTCTCCAGGCAGCTCTGCGAGGGCCGCCTCCTTACCTTAGGTCATCCGCGCCAATGATCACTGCGATCCGGGGGATCAAACACGGAGGCCGGCCGGTCGATTCCGGCGCGGCCTCCTGCTGATGTTGCGACACCACAGACTTCACGCAGCGAGAGGCGGCATCAAGTCGTCATCGACCCGAGCTTCAGCGAACGCTGCCCTCGATCCGGTGCTTCTTCAGGTCATCCTTTTCCAGGTTGGTCACAAGAGCCTCGGTCGTGAGCATCAAACCGGAGATGCTCGCCGCATTCGTCAGGGCCACTCGGACCACTTTCACAGGGTCGATGATGCCCGCCTTGAGCATGTCGACATAGGCGCCCGTGTTGGCGTCGTAGCCAACCGTGAGGTCCTTCTGGGAAACTTCATCGGCGACCACGGAGCCGTCGATGCCGGCGTTGGACGCGATCTGGCGAATCGGAGCCTCAAGGGCACGGAGAATGATCCGCACGCCGGTCCGCTCGTCCCCCTTGGCCTGCGACGCAGCCTTTTCAACGGCCTCGCGGCAGCGAACAAGGGCCACACCACCACCAGGAACAACGCCTTCTTCAACAGCAGCACGCGTGGCATGCAGAGCGTCTTCGACGCGGGCCTTCTTCTGCTTCATTTCCGCTTCGGTGCCAGCACCGACGGAGATGATGGCCACACCCCCAGTAAGCTTCGCCAGGCGTTCCTGGAGTTTCTCGCGGTCGTACTCACTCTCTGTGCCCTCGATCTGGTTGCGGATCTGCTGCACGCGAGCCTTCACTTCCGACGAATCCCCACCACCCTCGACGATCGTGGTCTCATTCTTGTCAACCGTGACGGTCTTGGCCGTACCGAGTTGCGACAGTTCCACGTTCTCGAGCTTGATGCCGAGGTCTTCGCTGAGCAGGGTGCCACCGGTGAGGGTGGCGATATCGCCCAGCATCGCCTTGCGGCGATCGCCGAAGCCCGGTGCCTTGGCCACGCAGACGTTGAGCACGCCACGCAACTTGTTAACCACCAGAGCTGTCAGGGCATCACCATCCACATCCTCGGCGATGATCAGCAGCGGCTTACCAGCCTGCGCCACCTTCTCGAGCACCGGGACGAGATCCCGTAGGTTCGAGATCTTCTTCTCGTGGATGAGGATCAGGGCGTCGGTAAACTCGCAATCCATCTCCGCAGGGCGGTTGATGAAGTAGGGCGAGACGTAGCCCTTATCGAACTGCATGCCGTCGACGAAACGGACGGTCGTTTCCGTGGTCTTGCCTTCTTCAACGGTGATCACGCCGTCCTTGCCGACCTTTTGCAGGGCTTCGGCGAGGAGGTCACCAATCGTGCGGTCGTTGTTGGCGCTGATCGCACCAACCTGAGCGACCTCTTCCGGGCGATCGACCTTCTTGGCGATCTCCAAAAGACGACCAACAGCAGCGGCCACACCCTTTTCAATGCCCCGCCGCACAGCCATCGGATTGCTGCCAGCAGCCACCATCTTGGTGCCTTCCCGGAAGATTTCCCGAGCGAGCACCGTCGCGGTGGTGGTTCCGTCGCCAGCGAGATCGGAGGTCTTGCTCGCCACCTCGTTCACGAGCTTCGCGCCCATGTTCTCGAAGCGATCTTCAAGATCAACTTCCTTACTGACGGTCACACCGTCCTTGGTGACGGTGGGGCCACCAAAAGACTTGTCAATGATCACGTTGTGGCCAGCAGGCCCCATCGTCACCGCCACCGCATCAGCGAGCTTTTCCACGCCCTTGAGCAGTTTGCCACGGGCGGTGTCTTCAAAGAGCAGTTGCTTGGGCACGTGTTCTTCTCCTCGTGTCGGGCCGACCGTGCGGCCCTAAATGGTGTGTTGGAGTGTGGTTGAGGCTGTTGGACTGCCAAACGATTAGTTCATGACCTTGGCGAGGATGTCTCCCTCGCGAAGGATCTTCACCTCGTGGCCGTCGATCTCAATGTCGCTGCCCGAGTACTTGCCATAGATCACTTCGTCGCCGATGGCCAGGGTCATTGCGGCCCGTTGACCATTCTCGAGCAGACGGCCTGGGCCGAGTGCCAGCACATGCCCACGCTGGGGCTTCTCCTTGGCAGAGTCGGGCAGAACGATACCGCCAGCGGTCCGCTCCTCCGCCTCAACGGGAGCTACGACAACACGGTCATCGAGAGGACGAACTTTGAGGTTCTTCATGAATCAGATCTCCAAAAAGGGTTAGTGAGATTGTTTGGAAGCAAAGGGCGCCAGGCTTACATCATGCCTGGCATGCCACCCATGCCACCCATACCGCCCATGCCTGGCATGCCGCCGCCCATGCCACCACCCATGCCGTGGTGATCATGACCTTCGCCACCTTCTTCTTCCTCCTTCGGAATGTCGGTCACAAGCGACTCCGTCGTGAGAAGCAGGGCAGCAACACTCGCGGCATTTGCCAAGGCAGTCCGCACCACCTTGGCAGGATCGATGACACCTGCAGCGACCAAGTCGCAGTAGCTGTCGGTGTCGGCGTTGTAGCCTTCGTTCTTCCCCTTGAGCTGACGCACGCGGTTGACAACCACCGGGCCGTCAACACCAGCGTTTTCAGCGATGGCTTCAAGTGGATACCGCAGTGAATTCTTCACGATTGCCACGCCGAGCTTCTCGTCTCCCTTGACCGCAAGCTTCTCAAGAGCCGACTCGCTTCGCAGCAAGGCCACGCCACCACCCGGAACGACGCCTTCGGCGAGAGCCGCTTGGACAGCACTCTTGGCGTCATCGATGAGAGCCTTCCGCTCTTTCATCTCGGTCTCGGTGGCCGCACCAACGTTGATCTGAGCCACACCGCCAGCAAGCTTGGCGAGACGCTCTTGGAGCTTCTCACGGTCGTAGTCGCTGTCAGTGGATTCGATCTCTTGTCGGATCTGGGCCGCACGACCGTCAATCGCCGCCTTGGTGCCAGCACCGTTGACAATCGTCGTGTTGTCAGAGGCGATGATCACCTTCTTGGCACGACCGAGATCGCTGAGCTTCACGGAGTCGAGCTGGATGCCGAGATCCTCGGAGACGACGGTGCCGCCGGTGAGGATCGCG
>JBMTLP010000442.1:0-3294 GCA_049433245.1 Pirellulales bacterium | reverse complement strand
AGGAAGAGGAAGAAGCGGAAGACGACGAAGAAGAGGGCGACCTCGACGAAGACGACGAGTGGGAAGAGGTCGAGGACGAAGAGGAAGAAGAGGACGAAGAAGAGGAAGAGTACGACGAAGACGAAGACGACGAGTGGGAAGATGACGACGAGGAGTGGGACGAAGAAGACGACGAGTAGTCGTCTGTGCCACTCCGCGGCTTTTCCCGAGTGCTGAGTGTTTCGTGACGTCTGTACGGCGGCGACCGAAATCTAGTCGGCGCCGCCGGCCCCAGGGTCGATCTCGAGCCGCAGTTCGAAGAGTCGCCCTTCTCGTTCGACGCTGATGTCGATCGAGTCTGCCGCTTGCCCGAGCCGCAGCACCATCTCCTCCTGATCAACGAGCGGTTGTTGATCGATGGCCACGATCCGGTCTCTCAACTGGAGGCCGCTCCGGGCGGCAGGTGTGCCTGGCGACACGCGGACCACAACGGGAGCGGCTGGGTCGGCTGGATCAGGCCTCGTTGCCAGACCCCAACGCTTAGGCGGGGCAGGGGCCGCCTCCGCTTCGAGTCGCCGCCGGCCCACCTCGTCTTCGGAGCGACAGTTTTCCCGAAACGCGGGGCTATCAGTTGCATCGGCGATCCCGAGGAGCATCTCGAACGCCAAGCCCGCCACGGGTTCAATCCCGGCGTAGTTCACGAGATGGACGTCGTCGCTCGGTCGGTGATACTCGGCGTGCAGTCCCGTGTGAAACATCACCGTGGGGATCCCGGCCGCCAAAAACGGGTAGTGGTCGGAATCCTCGGAGCACTCCCAGGAGAAGGCGAGTTTGAGTCCGCTGGGGAGGTTCGCAGAGACGATCCTTTGCCGAAGCCCGACTGCGGAACGGCTACCGTAGACCTCCACGCGTTCCCCCCGCAGTCGCCCGATCATGTCGAGATTGATGGAGAAGGCAACACGATGATGGGCCAGCGGCAACGGCCGCTCTCGCACGAAGTGCCGAGACCCAAGCAGATTCACTTCTTCACCATCCCACAGGGCGAACACGATCGTGCGTCGTGGCCGCCTCGGCAGCAGCGTGCAGGCCTCTGCCACCTCCAGCAAACCCGCCACTCCTGAGGCGTTGTCGTCGGCGCCATTGTGGATGCGTCCGGTGGGGCCGTAGCTGTTTGATGGAGTACCGTAACCCACGTGGTCGTAGTGGGCCCCGATCACGACAACCTCCTGACTTGCCTCCGGATCGCTTCCCCGCAGCATGCCGATCACATTCCGCATCGTGCCAAACCGCTGATAGAAGCCCCCTTCGTTTCCCGCCGGGGCCACCCCGATCCGCTCAAACTCTTCGACGAGGTAGGCGCCTGCTGCCCGCCCGCCTCGACTGCCAGCGGCTCGGCCTTCGAGGGCATCGTCGGCGAGAGCTGCCACGTGCCGCTGCGCATCTTCGGCCCGCACGCTCGCTCGGGCCGCCGCAGCGGTGAGTTCCGCGGCCTGCGCAAGCGGGCTTGAGAGGAGAAGCACGAGCAAAAGCAGGTGCAGCAGACCGCTGGCCGCGCACAGTAGTGAACGGCCAAGAACCGAGGGCCGCCCGCATTGGCCCTGGCGGACCGCGCTGCGGTTCAAGAAAGGCTGCAGGATGTCGGCCACGATCCGCTCGCTCTGGTGTGATCACGATCTCCGAGCCCCAGCAAACCGACAATATCCGCGAAAGACCCGCGGAATCTTGCGGCCGGGCAACGTTCCCTTCAGAATACTCTCGATTCAGGTCGATGCAGACCTGTCCACCGGAGAGGTGGCAGAGTGGTCGAATGCGCGTCTTTGCTAAAGACGTGACCGGTCAAAAGCTGGTCCACGGGTTCGAATCCCGTCCTCTCCGCTTGCTGTGCTTGTTCCCATCGCCACGCCGAGTGGTCATTGCGGCCGCTCGGTTTCGTTAACGAGGCGAGCGGTACCGCTTGCCGTCCGCTCGAGGCGGAAGGCGTCGTGCACGTCGCCGATCGCGTTGAGTGCGCGATAGCTGAGCGTGTCGGGCTCCACCGAGATGACTTGGTAGAGTTGTGTCCGCGTCGCCCAACTCTCCATCACAGGCTGCGGCTCGAGGTCGTACATCTTCGGCCCACTCACCGACACGACGTAGACCGTGCCTGTTTCCGTCTGCTGCCGTTGTTTTCCAACGGTCAGATTGACTTCATCGAGCGAGCCGGGCTGGAACGTCAACTGTGGCGACCGGGCGTAGGTGTGGTCGTGCCCCTGGAGCACGAGATCAACACCACATCGGTCGAAGAGAGGCTGCCACGCCTCCCGCAACTCTCGGTTGTCGCGGCCTTTCGCTGAAGAAAAGACCGGATGATGGAAGGTCACAATCTTCCAGGTGGGGCTGTCATCGTCGAGTACCGTCTCCAGCCAGGCCGACTGCTCAGCGATCTTCTCGTTGCTGTTGAGCGAAACAAACCGGGCGCCTTGGTAGTCGATCGCATAGCACGTTTCTTCCAGGCCTGCGGGGCCCTGCTCTGGCAGGGCAAACGAGGCACGCCAGTGCTGGCTCAGCCGCCGCCCCCCATCATCGCCTCGCCCCATTTCGTGATTGCCAGGCGTCGCGAGGGCTGGCAGCGTGCGGTGGATAAACCCGGAGGCCTCAAACCACTCCCCCCATTCACGATCCGCCTCAGCCCGATTGATCAGGTCGCCGGCGTGCAGGAAGAACGCCGCTCGAGGGGCGTCGCGGAACGCATTCCGCACCACCCTCGACCAGTGGCTGCGAACATCATTTTGGGCGTCGCCAAAGTAGACAAACACGAACGGCTCTCGACCGCTGCCTGCGGTTTGGGTCTGACACCATTCACTCCAGTGCTCCCCATCGCCCACGCGATAGAGATACCGCGTGGCAGGCTGCAGGCCGCTGACGTGGACTTCGTGGTAGCGTGCTTCGCCAAGATCCGTACGCAGCACGATTGAAGTGCCCTCTCGCCGCTGCACGTTCGCCACGAACTCTGGCCCTCCCTCGGCGACGGCGAACTCAAGCAGCGTCGCCGTCGATGCCACACGGGTTCTCCACGTGACGGCAATCTCGCGTGCTGCATCGGCAGTGATGGAGAGACACACGCGATCAGGAAAGGGCGTCGGCAGGTAGAGCGCATCGGGCCATGACCGTTCGGCGGCCTGGTGCCCCTCGTCGTCATCATGCGCGAAGCCCACCTGCCCGCTGATGGCACACACTACGGTCAGCAGCAGCGAGCAGAGTGCCCAACGTTGCAGACGCCCCCCCAGCCCCATCAGCCAAACATGCTCCGCCACACCCTTCCCTCCCACCGTGTGG
>JBMTLP010000441.1:0-3296 GCA_049433245.1 Pirellulales bacterium | reverse complement strand
CTCGGAGGCAGCATCCCAGTGGATCGTGCGACCGAGGCGAGCCGCGATCGCTGTCAGGTGGCAGGTGTTCATCGCGATCACATGGCTGGCGACGTCGGAGACGGGTTGGCCCCCTTCGCGGATGCAGCGGAAGAAGTTGTTCTTGTGACCCTCGAACGGCTTGCCCTTGTAGAGGGCCATCACATCCTCGTCGCCGTAGCTGTCTTTGTCCCAGGCTTCGTCGATTGGTGTGCCGGTGATCTTGCCACGGTTGACGAACATCTTTCCCTTCTCGCCTTCGAACAGGATTCCGTTGTCGCCGCGGCTTGTGACCACCATCTCCACACCACTGGGGAACAAGCACTTCACGGCGAAGTCGTGCGACGTGTTGTACGAGTCATCCTGCGTTGGGTAGCCATCCTTGAAGGGGACTGGATGCTGCGAGTCGGAGCCGTCGATCGAGACGGGCCCCTTGCCCAATGCATCTTCCTGCAGAGCCCACTGGGCGATGTCGACGTGGTGTGCACCCCAGTCGGTGAACTTGCCACCGGAATACTCGTACCACCAGCGGAATTCGTAGTGGCAACGCTTCTCGCGATAGGGCACCTCGGGAGCCTGCCCGAGCCACATCTCCCAATCGAGTTCCTTCGGTGGCTCAACAACGGGGAATGGGCCGCCAGTTGGGCTGCCATTGATGCCCACCGTCACTTTCTGAATCGGGCCGAGCAGTCCCTTGTGCACCATGTTGACCGCTCGGAGGAAGCGGTCGCGGTCGCTCCGCTGCTGGGTGCCGATGAAGAACACCTGCTTCGAATACTTCTCCGCAGCCGCCCGCACGAGCTGATTCTCTTCCAGCGTCAGCGAGAGCGGCTTCTGGCAAAACACGTGCTTGCCGGCTTCCAAGGCCTCGATCGCAATCTTCACGTGCCAGTGGTCTGGGGTGACAACGCTCACCACGTCGATGTCGTCGCGCTCAAGCACCTTGCGGTAGTCGCCGTAGGCGTCGGCCTTGCCCTTGCCGATGTTCTCCTGGTGCTTGGCTCGCTCGGCATGCCGGCTGTCGACGTCGCAGACAGCGACCACGTCACCGAAGTTGGCGTGTCCCTGGGCATCGCCTGTGCCCATGCTGCCCACGCCGATGCAGCCGATCGCAGGTCGATCGGTCGCAGCCTGGTTGGCAAACGCCTTCTTGCTCCAAGGGAAAGCCACCGGGATGCCAGCCGCTGCGCCCGCGGCCACGGTCGTGCCCAGGAATGTGCGACGGCCGAGTGTGGTGTGCTGCAACGAAGCCTTGCTCTGTGCCATTGGTGTGCTCTCCCCTCAAATGCTGAAAACGACAAACCCTGGATATCTTGGGTTCTTCCCCCGGTGGGCTACCGTCGGCGGCCCATGTCTCACGGGCGAGAGTGTAGCGGCGGCACAAGCGGCGAGCCAACTCTCGACTGCTGTTTTATTGACAGGTCGCTCTTGGGGAGTTGTCGTTCGCGGGCCGGCGGTCAAGGATGGGGAAGTGAGTGGCTCACCCGCCACGTGATACCCCATCTGCATGACGCTGATATGCGAACGCTGATCCTGATTCCCACGGAGCTCGAGCGACGCCAACTGGTCGAGCCGCTCGCAGCTGCGACCACCAGCGACGATCGCGTGGAATTGTGTGGGTTTGGTCCGATCGCAGCAGCGGCCCGAACGGCTACCCTCCTGGCTAAGCAGCGACCGCAGCGGGTGCTCCTGGTGGGTATCGCGGGCGCTGTGCAGGCAGATCTTCGTGTGGGGGATGCCGTCGCGTTTGGCCGGGTGGCGTGTTACGGCGTGGGGGCCGGGGGAGGTGCCACTTTCGTGCCGGCCGCGGAGATGGGATGGCCACAGTGGCCGGGCGATCCTGCTTGCGAGGAGGCCCGAGTTGGGGATGTGCTGTTGTGCGGGTGGGAAGCTGCGAAGCCGCGTGATGGAGAACCAGCACGGGAGCGGCTGTTGCTCACGGCGTGTGCGGCATCGGCCTCCGACGCCGACGTGACGGCGCGGCGGCGGCTTTTTCCGGAAGCCGACGCTGAAGATATGGAAGGCTTCGGCGTGGCGGCAGCCTGCCGCATGGCGGGCGTGCCTCTCGCGATCGTGCGAGGCCTCTCGAACCAGGCCGGGCATCGAGACACCGCCTCGTGGAAGGTGGCCGAGGCACTCGCGGCGGCGGGCCGTTTGGCAATCAATGTGTTGAGGGACCAACCATGAACCGCCCGATTCGTCTCGCGATCTCGACCTGTCCCAACGACACGTTCGCGTTCCACGGTCTGCTCACGCGGAGCGTCGACTGGCGTGGACTTGAATTCCACGTGGATCTGCTCGACATCGACGAACTCAACCGCCGCTGTGCGGCACGCGAGTACGACGTCTGCAAGGTCAGCTTTCACGCGGCGCTGCACATGGCTCGTGACGTGGTGGTGCTGCCGAGTGGTTCGGCCCTCGGGTTTGGAGTGGGCCCACTGTTGCTCGCGGCGGAGCCGCTCACGCAGCCGCGCGGGCCAGCGCAGCTCACGCTCTGTCCGGGGGCTCAGACGACTGCAGCGCTCCTCTTCGCACTCTTTCACCCCAACACGACCTGTGTTGAGCATGTGGTGTTTTCCGAGATCATGCCGCGGCTTCAACGTCGGACGGCCAACTTTGGCGTGTGTATCCACGAGGGCCGCTTCACCTGGCAGCAGCAGGGGCTTGCGTGTGTGGAAGATCTCGGTGAGCGATGGGAGGGGGCGACTGGCTGCCCGTTGCCTTTGGGTGGGATTGTCGCCAGCCGGGTGTTGCCAACCGAGGTGACCTGCACGGTGCAGCAGGTGATCCACGATTCGCTGCAGTTGGCCCTGGCCGATCGTTCCGCTCCGCTCCCCACGATGCGGGCCCATGCACAGGAGTTTGACGACGAGGTGCTCATGCAGCACGTGGACCTTTACGTCAACGACTGGACTGTAGACCTAGGCGAGGTCGGCCGGCGAGCTCTTGGTGAGCTTTCGCAGCGGGCGGCGACTTTGCAGATTGGGGCCGGCAAGCCGTTGACGGTGCTGCATGTTTGACGAAAGAGGTCAGTCGCCCGCGAGAGGAGGACCGGTCGGGACGCGGCCGACGTTTGACTGGACGTCGCCGTGGAGAGCGGAGAGGAGCGAAAAGCGCGAGCGCGTTCGGGCGACGAGCGCGAGCACCTAAATATAGATATGAAACATGATTGTTATTTCAGTTCGTTAAATAGTTAGGAAAATAAACTAGACAAGGGCTAGATTACCTTGCGCTTATTCTTTATGACGTCTTCTTGAAGCTTTAGGAGCTCAACTTGC
>JBMTLP010000440.1:0-3303 GCA_049433245.1 Pirellulales bacterium | reverse complement strand
CTACCGTCCCGGCCATCGAGAAGATTTCGTTTGACGCGAGCTTGGTGCCGCCCCACGGAGAACAGATGTGATCCGGCAGATGCCCTTCATTTTTGCTGTGTTTCTCGCGTCGATCGTGGCCACTGGGTGCGCCCATCACCGTCTTGGCGGCAACGGATACAGCTACCAACCGCCTCTCGCTCCCGCTGTCTACCCGCAGCCACCAGAGAACACCCAGCCCATCGCCCCGGTCGTCACCACAGGCGTGCCTCCCGTGGGCCAGCCAGTGGTCATGCAGCAGCCCGTGGCCGGACCGCCGATCTACGCTCCCGAATTTGGGGCGTTGCAAACGGTGCCCTGCGATCCCAACACACCCGGCGGGATGACGGCTCCCATTCAAACGCAGCCCTGCCCACCGGCGCTGTAAGCCAGAAGACGCACTCAGGCGGCGATCTTCCTCCGCGAGAAGCCGCCTCACCCAAACGCCGCTCCCTGCGACGCACCCGCGGAGGATTCCTGGTAGAGAGAGTCGCTTGGAACTCCCACAACATCTTCAGCGCCGCGTCTCCATCGATCGTGTGTCCCCTGAGGTCGACTGCGGCCGCTTCCCCGTAAAGCAGATCCTGGGCGAGACCATCGACGTGGAAGCAGACATCGTCTGCGACGGCCACGACGAGCTCGAGTGCCGGCTGCTCGTCCGCCATGGTGCATTTGGCCAATGGCATGTCGTCCCCATGACGTGCCAGGGCAACGACCGCTGGAAGGGCTCGTTCCAGGTCGATCGCACCGGCTGCTGGCACTACGACATTGCCGCGCGCGTCGACACCTTCGCGACCTGGCGGCGGGATCTGCGAAAACGCCACGAGGCGGGTGAGGCGGTGACTGTCGAACTCGCGACGGGAAGCGAACTGATTCGCGAGGCGACCCACCGAGCCAACCCCACCGCCGCAGTGGAAATGAACACGCTGGCCACAGCACTCCTCAGCGACGCCACGCTCACGACCGCAGAAAGCCCGCGGCTAGCCGAGTTGATGGCACTCCACGCAGACCGTCGTAACGAAACAAAGCTCGATCCGCCGCGCCCGGTGTGGGTCGACAGATCCCTCGCCCGCACCAGCAGTTGGTACGAACTCTTCCCCCGATCCTGGAGCACATCGCCTGGGCGACACGCCACCTTTCGCGAAGTCGCGGAGCGGCTGGACTACGTGCAGAAGTTGGGCTTCGACATCGTCTACCTGCCACCGATCCACCCCATCGGCACCTCCTTTCGCAAGGGGCCCAACAACTCCCTCAAGGCCTCACCCACCGATGTGGGGAGCCCGTGGGCCATCGGCTCAAGCGAAGGGGGCCACACAGCCATTCATCCGCAACTTGGATCGTTCGAAGACTTTGACTTCCTCAGGAGGCGCGCGGAGAGTCTTGGCCTCGAACTGGCTCTTGACCTTGCGTTGCAGTGTTCACCGGATCATCCCTGGGTTCGCGAGCATCCCGAATGGTTTCAATGGCGAAGCGATGGAACGATTCGCTACGCAGAAAATCCACCCAAGAAATACCAAGACATTGTCCCCCTCGACTTTGGCTGCGATGCCTGGCGAAGCCTGTGGCAGGCTATCGAGGAAGTGGTGCGGTTCTGGGTCGATCGAGGCGTGAAGATCTTTCGCGTCGACAACCCTCACACCAAGCCGTTCGCTTTTTGGGAGTGGCTACTCTCGAGTATCCATCGCACCCACCCCGAAGTGCTGTTCCTTTCGGAGGCCTTCACTCGTCCAAAAGTGATGTATCGGCTCGCCAAACTTGGCTTCACCCAGAGTTACACCTACTTCACCTGGCGGGTAGAGAAGGAGGAACTCGCCGAGTACTTCGAAGAGATCACCCAGCCACCGGTCGCCAACTTCTTCAGGCCCAACTTCTGGCCCAATACCCCAGACATTCTGCATGCCACGCTGCAGGAAGGGGGGCGGCCGATGTTCATCACCAGGCTGGTTCTCGCGGCCATGAGTGTTGGCAACTGGGGTATCTATGGCCCAGCGTTTGAACTCCAAGAGGCGGAGCCCTTCGAGGCAGGGAGCGAGGAATACCTCAACAGCGAAAAGTACGAAATAAAATCGTGGAAACTCGATTCGCCCGAGAGCCTTGCCCCGCTCATCCAACAGATCAACACCCTGCGACACAATGAGCCAGCCCTGGCCACGGCCGCCCCGCCGAGGATTGAGCAGATCGACCATCCTCAACTGCTGGCCTGGAGCAAGCACGACCATGCCAGCGGAAACCGGCTTGTCGTCATCGTGAATCTGCAACCGAACGAAGCTGCGAGCGGCCCACTCACACTGGATCTCGAACGACTAGGCATCGCTCCAGACGAGGCCATCACGGCCCTCGATCTCCTCGGCAACGACAGTGAAGACTGGTCCGACGGTGACATTCGCGTGACGCTGGGCCCAGACCGCCCCGCAGCCATCTATCGGCTCACGAGCACGCCTGCTGAAGTCCTGGAGCTGGGTTGCTCATGACGTCTGCGGGAACCGACGACGCCCTCCAAATAGCGCTCGCTGCCTGGCTCCCAAAGGCTCGCTGGTTTCCACTCAAGTCGCAGTCGCTGACAAGCCTCGACATCGTCGCTCGAGTTCCTTTGCCCACGCGGGAGGAAGGGGGAGAGTTTGTGGTGGTCGACGCGATCACTGCAGGCGGTGGCGGTGCAGGAGGGGGTGAGCAAGAACGTCACACGTTTGTCGTGCCTATCCTGTGGACGACCTCGGGCCCCATCGAAGCGTCTGACAACGCAGGGATCGCGCGATGGCTCAGCGAGGCGGCGATTCAGGGCGATGGTGTGCACACCGCAACCTCTTCACTCGTGGGCGTGCCAACGGCAGCCCACGTCACACCGTGGCAAGCCGGACACGTATCGCCACTTGCCGCCAACTCTTCAAACACCCTGCTGGCGATCGATGAGGCGGATGCCGCCGACGAGGCGAGCGTGATCCTCAAACTCCTGCGGCAGGTGCGCCCTGGCATCCAGCCCGAAGTAGAGATCGGTCGCCTATTCGCTGCCACCGGGAGTTGGCCACAAACGCCGCGGCTAAGGGGCGTGCTGGAATGGCATCACCCCTCACGCGGTGTTGCGGTCGTGGCGGTGCTGCACGACCGGGTGCCCCACGCCGCGAGCCTATGGGACCACCTGCTCGCGACCCTCTGCCGCCGTTCCGTAAGTGTCGGCCAGCGTGGCTGGGGGGATGGCGAACTGCGAGCCACGCTCACCGCCCTGGGCTATGTCACGGCAGGCATGCACCGGGCCGCCGCCGCCGAAGGCGATGAGGGTGCGGCCTT
>JBMTLP010000439.1:0-3310 GCA_049433245.1 Pirellulales bacterium | reverse complement strand
CCATGGGGTCGCTCGCACGTCTCGCTATTGCCGCGCTGTGCGAATGTGGGTGGGGGCCGACACTGGGTGGCTGCTCCGCCAAGGGTTGATATCGAGTCCGCCTCGGCGGGTGTACCGAGCGTAGACCTCGAGCCGCGCTGGTCGGCAGCGACGGGTGAGGTCCATGAAGATCCGCTCCACGCACGGCTCGTGAAACTCATTGTGGGATCGGTAGCTCACGATGTATTGCAGGAGTCCGGCGTGGTCGATGGGGGGGCCGGTGTAGGTGATACGGAGGCTGCCCCAGTCGGGCTGCCCCGTCACGAGGCAGTTGCTCTTCAGGAGGTTGGTCACGAGTGACTCCGTCACCGCTGGGCGGTGCATGTCGGCCGAAAGGAGGTCGGGCGCCGGTTGGTAGGCGGTGCAGGCGACGTCAATGACGTCGAGAAGCACACCCTCCAGCGGGCCCACGGTTTCCCGGCTCCACGATTCAGGCGTGGCCACGTCGACCATGACCCGGGTCGTCACTGGGCCCTGGTGCCAGAATGCCTGCGAAAGGTCGTGCTCGATCCGCTGCGACACCGCGGCGGGATCGTCAAAATGAGTGCTGCTAAAACTGTTGAGATAGAGCTTGAGCGACTTGCTCTCCACGATGTGTGTCGATTCGGCTGGTACCGTGAAGCGAGCGATCGCGACTTCCGGTTTCCCTCGCCGGTTGAGCCAGCTGACTTCGTACGCGGTCCACAGGTCGGCTCCGAAGAAAGGGAGCGCGCCGGTGATGCCAATTTCATCCCGTTTGGGCTGGCGAGCCATCGGATAGAGCAACGACGGATCGTAATGGCTTACGTAGGTTGATGGTTTTCCGAGCAGGGATGCTTCTGGCGAAGTGTTCATGTCAACGAGCGTATCGCGGGTTGTGCGAAAGGCCAGAGCGCCTCAGGGAAAGGGGTGGCGAACGCTCGGGTGATAGCGGGAAGCCGAAGCTGAGCTAGTTTAGGAGCACCCGGTTCACGAGCAACGCGCGGAGCCGGTCGGGATCGCTGCCGTTGAGTTCGATCACGGCCGAAGCCTTGCCACGCCAGAGGATCCGCACGCTCCGCAAACGGATGTTGGCTTCATGACACTGATGGGTCACGCTCGCCAACTCCCCCGGCCGGTCGTCGAGACGCACGAGGAGCGAGTTCGGGTCGGCCTGCTGATAGTCGATGCGACTGAGCAGCTCGAGCGCTCGATCCCCAGGTTGCGCACCAGGGCTGCCGTACTCCCTCCCAGCATCCAGCCCTTGGTTGAGTACTCGCAGGGCCGCGGCTCGGTCGTTGACACGCAGCCGGACGACGCTTCCCTCATCGACGGCCACGGCCGTCAGCCCGTCGATCGAAAGGCCTGCTTCGGCGAGAGCTTGCGAGACCTCATCGAGGAGGTCGTGCTCCGCAGCACCCACCAGCACGAGATCGTCATCGGAGAACTGGGCGGTAGACGTGGGCATGTCGGGAACTGGGCACCAGGCGTGTGGATGCACCGGCTGTTCGATCTCGCGAGCCAGTTCATCGATCTGTTCGTGGGTCACATGCGGCATGGTGATCAGGTGCGAGTGCCCTCCCTGGCACGCCAGCTGCCAGCGACTGGTGATGTCGCCAGACGGGCGGTTGAAGACGACGGTGTTGGAGTAGGCATGTCGCCAAGGAGCAACCCCGGCTGCCGATAGCCGCTCGACCGCATAGGCGGCCATCTCCAAACAAGCCGGAATGATGGTCTTGAAGCCTTCCAAGCCGACTGTGTGAAACGCATACCAGAGCATGAGGACGGTCAAGCCGTTTCGTGAGCCGCTGAGGGTGGTGTCGAGCGTGCCGATGTATTCAACCGAGCGGGCGATACGCTCGACGTTCTGTTTTCTTGCCAGCACCACGCCGCAAGGGATGGGAGAACCCACCATCTTGTGGCCGCTGATTGCGATACTGTCGATGCCATGGCTGAAGTTCCAGGGGGGCGGCGAGTCGACGAACGGCAGGATCATGCCACTCAAGGCGGCGTCGGCGTGCAGGTAACTGCGGCCTAAGGCAAAGTCGGCAAACAGCCCACGGATGCCCGCAATGTCGTCCACGGCCCCCTTCATCGTGGTGCCAATCGTGGCACACACGATTGGGGGCACGTCGCGATGGATGCGGAGTGTTTCCCGGAGGTCGTCCAGGTCGATGCAGCCGTCAGGCCGCGAGCGAATCATGATGCTCGGCAGCCCGAGGCAACGCAGCACTTTGCCAATCGAGTAGTGCGAGTCTTGAGAGTAGTAGACGATGCCGTCGGGATAGAGTTCACGGGCAAGAAAGAGCCCGTAGTGGTTGCCCTCGGTGCCGCCGTTGGTGACATACCCCCAGGTGTCGCCGGCAGGGGCCTGTGTCAGCTCTTCGAAGACAGCCAGCACCTCGCGCTCAAACGCGTGCGTTTCCAGGTGGTAGTTGCTCGAAAGGTAGGGGTCCCCCACGTTGTTGATCGGAAACGCAAGAAACCGCGCAAGTTCCGAGTAATCGAAGTTGCGGTTGCAGGGATACCCTAAAAACCGCGACGACTCGGATTGGAGCATTCGGTACAGGTCATCGAGCCGGGAACGATCCGGGGCTGAGAGCGGCGACGATGGCTTGGTAACCGTTGGCATGGATGCACCCCAGCCAAAAAACAATGAGACTCGGCAGGAGGTCTCAGCTCGCTTTGTCGTCCCCGTCGTCCACGCGTACAAGGAGCATCTGCTCCACGTCGCCAGTCACGCTGCCATCTTCGTTGTTGCGATGGACGAGCACCTGCGTCTGGTCTTTCAAGAGATTCGAGATGCCTGCCTCGTAGACGTTGGCCTTGTTGTCGCCAATCGTCCAAGCGGCACGCTGAGTCTTGGAGTCCACCTTGCCGGTGATCTCCTGCGACGAATCCGAGATCGCATCGTAGTAGTTGCCACGCAGCACACCGTCGCCATCAACCGCGAGGCTGATGAAGGTGGATGGCTTGCTTTCACCATCCCGAGCCAGTGCGTACACGCCGAGCGGACGCCACTGCGAATCTTCCCCTGCTGCATCATCCCCAGAACCACTGGCAGCGAGATCGGTCGCCGACTGGGAGTACTCCTCCGGCGTGCCAACGTCCTCACCGGCAACCGTAACGCCGTCGTCACCGTAGACCACGGTGGTGCCGTAGTCGTAGGAGACCGGCTGATAACCGTAGCCACCCCACGAAGCGAGGTCCGCCCAGAGGAGGCCTGAGGCCAAGCCTACGCCCCAGCCGCCCCAACCCCCCTACCATCCGCCTGGCCACCACGCGATGAACTTCTTGGCGTACCACCCACGGC
>JBMTLP010000438.1:0-3315 GCA_049433245.1 Pirellulales bacterium | reverse complement strand
ATAAAGCCGGGGGTCGATTTCAGCGAGCAGATCCCCCGCCGCCACGTCGTCGTTGAAGTCGGCGGCAAGCGTCACGATCGTGCCGGAAACAAACGCGCCCACGTGGACCGACTCCACCGGCTCAATCGTCCCCGTGGCGTTGATCACCTCCGTCACATCGCCCCGTTCGGCGGTCTGCGTACGAAACGTGGGGCGATTGGCGGCCTCAATGTATTCCCGCGCCGGGCCATAGCCTGCGACAGCCCCCGCGACGATCGCGGCCAAAACAACGAGCACAAGCAGCAACCGCATCGCGCAATACCCCTGAGCCTCACCGCCCGCCTGACGCTTTCCCGCAGCAGAGCCTCGCCCTATGAGTGTGCCACCATACGCGGTGCCCCCCCGCCTTGAAAAGCGTGGCAGAGGGGGGCAGCACGAAAGTTGTCGTTGTCGGACGGATCTCAGGGGTGGTAGCCTCCCGAAACGTGCGGACATGTTCTCCGTTGAATCCACGTGCGAGGCGAGGACGTTCTGCCCCACACTTGCCACGCCCTCTCCGCACGATTGGCTGGGCCGTCACCCAGCCCGCCTCCACAGTTCGTCGCCTTTCCCATCGAGAGTCTCTCATGCGAGTCTGTACTTTGGTCCTCTCGTCCGTCGTCCTCATGACAGCTGCACTTGTCGCCACCGTCTCCCACGCTGGCGACGACTGGTCGCGGTTCCGTGGCCCGGGTGGCCTTGGGGTCGGCACCTCAGCCACGCCCCTTCCCATCGCCTGGAATGCCGAGGCCAATCTCGCCTGGAAGACGCCACTGCCTGGGCCGGGCGCCTCGAGCCCGATCATCGTGGGCAACAACGTGTTTGTGACCTGCTACTCAGGCTACGGCCTCACCCAAGAGGATCCAGGGGACATCGCAAATCTGAATCGGCACCTCGTGTGCGTCGACCTGACGACCGGCAAGCCACGTTGGCAAGCCGATGTGAAGGCAGCCCTTCCAGAAGACCCCTACACCGGCATCGGCGTCACGGCCCACGGCTACGCCTCCCACACGCCCGTCTCCGATGGCCACCGCGTCTACGCCTTCTTCGGTAAGAGCGGCGTGCACGCCTTCGATCTTGATGGCAAGGCCCTCTGGCAGGCCGACGTGGGTAAGGAATCCGATCCCACCCTGTGGGGCTCGTCCTCGAGTCCGATCGTCCACGATGGCACGGTGATCATCACGGCCTCTGCCGAAAGTCAGTCGATCATTGGGCTCGACGCTGAGACCGGGAAGGAAGTTTGGAGGCAGGAGGCGGCCGGACTCGACGGGATGTGGGGCACGCCCACCCTCATCCCTATTAACGACGATCGCACCGATCTCGTGATGTGTGTGGCCCGTGAGATGTGGGGCCTCGATCCGGCCAGCGGGAAACTTCGCTGGTTTGCCAAGGCAACGGATGCAGAGCATGCCTATGCCAGCGCTATCTTCGACGGCACGCGGGTGTTCGCCTTCACGGGCCGCGGCGGCGGGAGCGTGGCCATCGATGCCGGTGGGCGTGGGGATGTGACCACGACCAACACCGTCTGGAATGGCGGTGATACCACAGCCTTCGCGTCGGCAGTGCAGCACGACACAGGCATCTACCTCGTGGCTCGCAACATCCTCACTCGGATCGATGCCGCAACCGGTGAGCGGATCGGCCAAACCCGCCTGCAAGGAGCCCGAGCCACCGGAGGCCGTTTCGGCTCGCTGGACTATCCGTCGCCGATTGTCGTGGGCGACACGCTTTACTCGCTCAACGGGACAGGACAAATGTTTGTGTTCGCCCTCTCCGAGGATGGTCCCAAGCAAGTTGCCGTCAACGAGGTGGCCAGCGGCGAAGAGTTTCGTGGCACACCAGCGGTCAGCGACGGCCGGCTGATCATGCGGAGCTCTGGGCATCTCTACTGCGTGGTCGACCAGGGGGACGAGGTACAGGCCACCGCGTTTCCCGATGAGCCTGAGGAGGCCCCCGCCGACGCGGGTAACGAGCAGCGGCGAGGCCCCGCTGGCGGCTTTGGTGGTGGTGGTCCCGGTGGCCAGCGAGGTGGTCCCGGCCAACAGCAGCCGCGCTTTGATCCGGCTGCAATGTTCAGCCGCATGGACACCAACAGCGATGGAGCCCTCACGGCCAATGAGGTCGAGGGCAACCCCATGGCGGACCGGCTGATGACGCTCGACACCGACCGCGATGGGAAGGTCACCGAGGCGGAGCTTCGTGACGGCATGGCGAACCTCTTCAACCGCGGTGGCGGTGGTCGTGGCGGTGAAGGTCCGGGGCGAGGGGCTGCACGGCCGCAGCGTCCCCAGCGGCCCGCAGACGACGCGTAACGCGTTACGTCTGCGTGGGCCCGATGATCTCTTGTCAACACTGCCCTGGCCAACGGGGTGGCAGCCAAGAACGACACGCCAACGCCGTGCCGCCACTTGCCACATCCGAAGTTAGCGGTCTTGAGAGCCAGCGCATGAGTGCCAGCCTCGCCATACGAGTGCAACCCTGCCCGCCCCGTGCGCGGTGTGAGTGCCTTCACGCCCTGCTCCTCGCCGGCTGCCTGAGCATTGGTTTCGTTCAGGCTCCTGGCGTTGCCGGCGCCTCAACGCCAGAGGATGCCCGTGAGGCGGCGCTCCGCGCCGTCGAGTTTCTGACCGAGAAGGTGGCCCACCACGGCGGGTATGTGTGGCGATACAGCCACGATCTCGCGGTTTGCGAGGGAGAAGGTGTCGTTGACGCCGACACCATTTGGGTTCAGCCTCCAGGCACGCCCACGGTGGGTGAGGCCTTTGTCCGTCTCTATGAGGTGACCGGCGAGTCAACCTTTCGCGACGCCGCCCTCGCAACTGCCGAAGCGCTGCGACAAGGGCAGATGCGATCGGGCGGGTGGCAGGCGAGCATCGAGTTTGGCGCCGACCGGCGGAAGTGGGCGTATCGCACGGCGCCGGAACAACCCAAGCAGAAAGATCAGGCCAGCCTCGACGACGACAAAACGCAGTCGGCGATGCGATTCCTGATTCGCCTCGACCGAGCGTTGCAGTTCCGGAATCCAGGGGTGCATGAAACGGTGGTCTTTGCGCTCACCGGCCTCATGGAAAAGGGGCAAATGCCGCACGGGGGCTTTCCGCAGGTCTGGACATCAACGCCTGCGGCTTCCGGTGATCCCGACGGTGTGGCGAACTATCCCGAAACATGGTCGCGGGCATACCCAGGGCAACAGGAATACTGGACCCAAGCCACCCTCAACGACGGCTTGATGCCGGATGTGCTCGAGACACTGTTCTTGGCGGAGGAGGTGTAACAGGAGCCCCGGTATCGAGCCGC
>JBMTLP010000437.1:0-3327 GCA_049433245.1 Pirellulales bacterium | reverse complement strand
TCCCGCGAACCGCTCGTCAGCTCGGGCGACGCTTACGGAAGTACCATTGTCCGGGCTTCTCACCAGGGAGTCGGCAGTTAGCCGTCGAGTCCTGCTTCACCTCTGAGTTGGCGAAGCAGGTCGCTTGTTCCGTGCTCGACGGTCCACCGCCAGACGAAATCCCAATCGAGCACATTTCCCGACACCGCGAGAAGATTCACCACGTCATCGAGATCCTTGCGGCGGGCCCAGCGAAGCTTTTGAATCACCACATCCTCGGGCGTGGCGACCCACGCCTTGCTCGAACACTCTGGAACGTGCTGACGTCGCCGCCGGGCAAAACGCTCCAGGTGGTGTGGGTCATTTCCCAACCGGAAGACTTCGATCTGAAAACTCGCCGGTGTGTAGGTGATGACGTTCCGAATGCTGCCGGTGAAGCCCTCGAGCATCATCTGGCGATCGAGTTGGAACTCATCTCCAAGCCGATGACAGAACTCAACCAGGTTGAATGCTTCAAACTCGACAACGAGATCGGCATCGTTTGTCGCTCGTGGCACACCGTAAAGGTTGCTGGAGAGAGCACCGACGAGCATGTAGGGAACTTCTTCGTTCTCCAATGCGTCGATCAACCGAGCGAGGGCTTGCTCGCTGCTCATAGGCTGCCGCAGGGGGTATAGGTCCGCTGCTCGTCGAGTTGGCGGACGAGAGACAGTCGCCGCCGAAACTCCGCCTCCACCTCGCGATCGCTCCAGTCCGGGTGCTGACCGCGGATGCCGGCGAGCATCCGCAGGCGAACGAGATCAAACAGCCGAACTCCACAGAAGAGTTTGTCTCCCGCACTCATGGCCCGCGCCCTTGCGACCTTGTCGGCAAACAAAGCTGCTTGCAGGGCTTGGTCGTCAACTGTCTGCATGCGAACCACCGTTAAAGTTCTCTTCGCTCATCGAAGCGTACGCCTAGATTCTCACCGTGGTCAAGGAGCCCGACAACACCCAAAGGTATCGCAAATGCTGATGGACAGCCCGGCCAATGGCACATCCTCAACCATGATCGAGCGGATGAGCCGCTCGTGAGTCGCTTGCTTCCGCCTCCCGAGCCTTCCCCGGCCCGGAAAGCTGCTTCCGGGATCGCCCGCTGCCGACTCAAGACAGTCGCCGACCCTGGCGATCACCTACGAAGACTTGGCCGCGCTTGCCGAGAAGGTCTGCCGTCGTGTTGTGCGTTCTTTCGCGATGGAGCGGCTCTCCGTGAAACGCAGTAAAGATGGCCGCCTCAGTCGCGTCCACTACGTGTACTGCTGCGACACTCAGGCACAGCCTCGATCGCACGACACATGGCGGATCGCTTGGGCAAACCGCTCGAACCGCCGCCGATCTCTCCCGCACGCGGCCCGCCCACTGGAGTGAGCACGCGCACGTGCGCGATGACAGGGCAATCTATACAGGGATGGACAGACGAACTGTCCGTGATCGACATCCTCAAGCTCTGACGGGATCCCATGGCATAGTGCGGACGGCCCGCACGAAGAGCGGTTTCAAGGCCGGCTTCGGCCGACAACTGCCGAAATGCCATGGGCCGACCTAGCCTGCCGGCGGCCCCTCACTTTGTTTGCCAGCGATCCTGCTCGGCGAGCACACTCCGCGGGCCGTCGCCAGTCAGCCACGCCTTGGCCGCGGCGTTCTCGCGAAGGTAGGCGTCCCAGAAGGCCGTGGTGATCGCCAAGATCGCTCGGTGATGGTTTGGGTTTCGCTCGCTTGGCAGGGCCCTGCCATCAGTGAACGCGGCGTGCGTGCCCCCTTCAAACACAAGTTCATACTTGTCCCCCGGCGGCAGCGCCGGAAACACCTCAAGCCGAGACTCCACGGTCTGGTTGCCGATCGGCGAGACGTCTTTCGTTCCGGTCATCAGCAGCCACGGAATGCGGACCTCGCCAAAGGCCGCCTCTGCGGTCCGCAGGCCAACAGGCCGCCCCGGACTGAAGATCACGGCCGCATTGATTCGCGGATCAGGCCCCAGCCGCGCGGGACGCCCCGACATGCCGCTCACCGCCTGGGTTGTCTGGGCACCAAAGGAGTGGCCAGACATCCCCACCTGCTCCAAATCAAGTCGGCCGCACAGCGGATGTCCCGGCTCCGTGTTCCACCGGCCCAGAGTGTCGAGCACACAGCCCACATCGGCGATCCGGTGCCGCATGTTCGCCGCCGACGCCGCCTCCTGCATCGCCGCCCGTCGCTCTCCGACGGGCACGCCCTGCCACACGAGCGCGTCGCTCCCTGGATGCTGTAAAAACACGGCGGCATAGCCCCGACCTGACCAGTGCTCGCGGAGATAGCGGCAGCCATCTCGCGAACCGCCGAGGCCGTGGCTGAAGAGGACCACCGCAGCAGGCCCGTCGCCCTGCGGCAGCGACACGAGCAGCGGAATCTCTCGCTCACGGGCCGGGTCCTCCACCGCAAGTCGCCGCGGTGGCTCGGCCTCCGCAGTGAGCGTGAGTGGATCGTAGGCCATCGCCAACGGGAGCGACGCCGCGGTCCAGATCGTGATCCCGAGACAGCAGAGCCAAACGGTTGTGTGTCGAGCCATCGCTCACCTCCGCGCACCGCGATTTCGAACGCAACGCCGCCGCGTTGATGGCCGCGGCTGTGACGCCATCATGCTACCGCCTGGCCCGGCCCCCCTTCGCACGCCCCAAGCGCCCGTGCGCGTACGATCAAGGAAAGCGGATCGGCAATGCCCAGTTTCACGACATTCGGGAGACTCTGCCATGACAGTTCAGTCTGCGTTGATCGACGCCGCCGTGGCCTTAGCCGCCCGGCTCCAACAGGAGGCTGTTGCCCTGCAGACGTCGTCTGAGCGCCGGCAGCAAGCGGAACTCGATCGGATGCTCCGCAGCTCAGCCGAGAAGGCCACGCTCGTTGAACTGACTGACCAGTCATTCCGTTCGCACGCCGCGGCCCGCACGGCCGATCAGTTCACCCACATTCTCGATGTGCAGGGCATCCCGCGGTTTTTTAGCCCGCTCGATCAAGCCTTGCTGTTCGGCTTCCAAACCTTCGGCAGTTGGCTCCCGACCGTGACCGTCCCATTCGTCACGTCGCACCTCCGGCACGAAACTGCCAATGTCGTGCTGCCAGCTGAGCCCGAACTGCTCCACGCCCACCTTGCCGCCCGCCGCACGCAGGGCTTGCGGATGAATCTCAACCTTCTCGGCGAAGCGCTGCTTGGCGAAAAGGAGGCTGAGCAGCGGATGCAGCGGTATCTCGCTGCGATCGCGTCGCCGGATGTCGAAGTGCTCTCTGTGAAGATCTCGACCATCGACTCACAGATCATGCCGATCGCCCGCGAGCA
>JBMTLP010000436.1:0-3327 GCA_049433245.1 Pirellulales bacterium | reverse complement strand
CCACCGCTAGAAAAAACGGGTGATCGGCATCACGTGAGAGCTGCTCGAGCTGCCGCAACGCCTCGTTCACGCTTTCTCCATCGGGATACGCCGTGTCGTCCCCCTCGAACGATTGAAAGACATCCATCTCGCCCGCAGCGTCTCGGATCTCTCCATTGGCGAGGCCGTGCATCCATCCCCGAGGATGCTGCCACGCTCCTGCTGGCAGGAGGTGCCGATCCCAGGAGAGCGGCATCTCTGGCTGCGCTGGATCGTTCCAATCTGGCCCGCCGCGACCTCCTGGATGATGGGAGACCTTCCCCACAGACACCGTCGTGTACCCACGGGAACGGAACCAAGCAGGCATGCTCGCAGGCACGTTTTCGGCACTCTTGTCGCCCGCCGCCTTGTCACCCGCTACCTGGAGCACCCGCTTCGCCCGCTCAAACAAGGCCCCGTTCCCGGCAGGCCCATAGCGTCCCGTGAGCATGGCATACCGCGAAGCACCGCAGGTGGGCGCTTGCACGTAGTGCCGCAGAAACGTCGTGCCCTCTGCAGCGAGAGCATCGATGTTCGGGGACTGAATGTACGAGGCCCCATAACAGGCGAGTTCCGGACGCAGATCATCGACACAAATCAGCAACACGTTCTTCGGCCGAGGCGAAGTCTCTGCAGCCGACACAAGCATTGGCATCAGCAGCACAACCACCACAACAAACAGTACACAGCGCCAACAACGCACAGCTTCCACTCCTTCTGTCGCCATCGATCACCAACCCCGCCCCCGCTTCACGAGCGAGGCGCGATTGGTCTCGCTCCACCTACTCGTCATTCATGATCGGCACCCGGCCTACATCTTCCACCAGGTCAAAGTGCTCAACGTCAAACCACTGCTTGAACACCAACAGGCTCCGATTGCGAGGCCAGACTGATTCATCGGTATGCCAGCTGAAGAGTTCTCTGCAGAAGATCTCGTCACACACCTTCCTCAGCACCTTCTCGGCGTCTTCTGGATCCTCGTAGTCAGGAACCAGATAGAGCGTCTTCTGCATTGCAGCCAAGGTCAGCTGGCCCTCATCGTCGACCGCATTGAGCCAGTCTAAAAATGGCTGCTTCGGGATCACGGCGACAGCACTGCGATTGAGCATCAACTGGACTCCTCTCTCAGACTGCGGGGGATGAACGTGGGTAGCAACCGCTGTTGCCCCCCAGATTTCCGCCAGCGGCTCTGTTCTACCCAATTCCATGTAACGGGGAGCCTCACCACACATGAGCACAGCATTCACGACAGAACCCATGGTCGCCTAGACCACAAACGAGGTGAGCCAAGCTTCTCTCTGTTGCGGTCGCTGCGAGTTGACTGAATTGGGGGAGCGATGTGGGCCGGCACAAGATCTGCGCTCCCGATGTGCTCTTCCTGGCCTCGATCGGAGGCACCCGTGACGTTCCGAGGATCGGCATCGTGAGTGTTCCCGATCCCAGAACTCCCGCGATGGCCCTCCCGATTTTGGCCTGCAGCGGCGCGAGGCTGCCATTACGCAGCGCTACGTACTCACAAGACAGCCCAAACCACCAAGCCGGTCAAGCGTCTTTGACCGGGTGATGCGTGGGAGCCGGGGAGAGGAACTGTCCGGGCCAACGCTGGCAAAACACACTCGACGGCCGATCGCGGGCCTGCCCGCTAAGCTTGCCAACCAAGGCCTGCTTGCCGCCCCCCTTGTTGAGAAAGTTCACATCCACGACTCGCACGCTACGATTTGCACCTCCTCGGCATCGACCACGAACGACTCACGTTCCGCCACGCCGGCCGCGACATGCGGCTGACCAACGTCAAAGGCCGGAAGCATAAAGGACTGCTTGCATGAAAAACGCCATACCCCTGCTGTTCACAGCCGTCGCTTCGATGGTGATGTGTCCACTCACAACGGCGGCTCAGCCCGGTGGCGTGCCGGAGTCTGAGACGACACTGGCACGCCGTGGGCCAGCAGCAAGTTTCAGCTCTGCAACTACTGAACCGAAGGATTCCAACGGTGGCAGTGAGCTCACGGCAGAGGTGCGGGAGAAGCTCGACGCTGCGCTCCAGCAGGCGATCGACGACCGTGAAGTTGCGGGTGTGATTGCCCTCATTCACCAGAATGGGCAGCGCCGCTACTTCGAGGCGTTTGGCTGGCAGGACATCGAGGCTGAGACGCCGATGCCGCAGGACGCGATCTTTCGGCTGAAGAGCATGAGCAAGCCGGTGGTGACAGTGGCTGCGCTCGCGCTATGTGACGAGGGGAAGTTTGGACTCGATGATCCGATTTCCGACTTCCTGTCGGAGTGGAAGACGCCGAAAGTCCTCGATCGCGACCAGCTCGTCGACGCACGACGTCCCATCACGCCACGGATGCTCATGACCCACAGCAGCGGACTCTATTACCAGCTCCCAGGAAAGCCCGCGTTCTCTGGAATGCCGGCCCGCAACGCCAACACGACGCTCAAGGAGTATTCACAGGCGCTGGCCAGTCAGCCGCTCCTCTTTCATCCGGGTGAGCGGTACACGTACGGCACCAGCATCGACGTTCTGGGCCGATATGTTGAAGCAGTCTCCGGCAAGCCACTCGACACGTTTTTAAAGGAACGTCTCTTTGAGCCTCTCGCCATGGACGACACCGACTTCTGGGTGCCACCGCAAAAGGTGGATCGCCTGGCTCAGCTGTATCGACAACTGCCCTCTGGCGACCTCAGGCCGGCCCTTGAACGGTTTTCGCCGACCCGCACGACGAAGCTGTTCATGGGGGGAGGCGGACTGCTGAGTACCGCAGCAGACTACGAGCGGTTTTGTCTGATGCTGATGAATCGCGGCGAACTCAATGGCGTGCGGATTCTCAAGCCTGAAACCGTCGACCTCATGTTCGAGAATCACCTGCCCGATTCACTCGGGCAGACGTACGGCCTCGGCGGGGCAGTTGATGGAGCAGGCGGCTACGCCTGGGGCGGCGCGAACGGCACACAGTTTTGGATTGACCGAAAAAACATGCTGTTCGCTGTCTTCATGGTTCAGACTCAGAACTACAAAGCTCCAACCTATGCCAGGTTTCGAGCACTCGTCACAGAAGCGGTGGGAAGCCCCAGCCCCGCACTCGGCAACCCGAGGGCCAACCGAGTCTTCCAGCGAAGAGATGCCAATCGTGACAGGAAACTTGACCGGCCCGGACCTGCCGCCAGCAGCCCCTGACCACCTTGATACAGATCATGAAGCGTTCGTGAGTGACAGAGGATCTCGGCTCATGGCAAGTCCGCAACGGCTCCCGACGTCATGAGCGGCTGGTGAACTACGGCCACGATCTCCCTCTAGCCAGACTTTCC
>JBMTLP010000435.1:0-3342 GCA_049433245.1 Pirellulales bacterium | reverse complement strand
CGACCACGGCGTTGAGTGACGCGAGCGCCGGCCGCAGGCGGCGGTTGTTGGCCGTTGGCACCCAGAGCGGCACCCGCACCGGCGAGGCCGCCCGTACCGCCAGGCACGAGAGGATCGTGGGAAAGACCCGATTGATTTCGTTAGCAGCCTCGGCGAGATCGTCACCAAACAGCGTCTCAGCGACGGCCCGCAGCGTGACGACCATCATGTCGGTGCCGGCATCCACCGTCGCGCCCTCCCGGGCGGCCCGCTCCCATCGCTCGGCACAGTCGGCTGCCATCCGCGAGATGATCGGCCCGAATCGCTTCACGCTCTCGCCGTGGAAGGCTGGCTGGGCGATCCGCCGCTGTCGCTTCCAGAAGGCCCCGTCGCTCGTGAGCATGCCGTTGCCAAGGACGATTCGCACCGCCTCGAAGGAGGGTGTCCGCTTGTCGTAGTTGGCGAAGTTTTCGAGCAGCACGCGGCGGACGAGCGCCGGATCGGAGACAAGCACTCCCCGTGAAAGGCCGATCTTGAGCGGCACCGCCCCACCCTGGCGCGACCGCCGGCAGAACTCGCCGAGTGTGTCCTTGGCGAGCGCGGCAAGATCTCCGCCGATCGCCTTTGTGAGCACCTCCTTGATCGAACTGGCCATTATCCGGCATCCTTCTGCAGTACAAATCGGCGGCGCTCGAGACTCGTTGTACCGAGCATGGGCGGCAGAAACGGTCGCTTCTATATATAAGGGGTTGCTTTGTCATGACCAATGTCCCCTCCGCAGCACGACGGCTCGGCACGCTGGACGAGTACCTGCCTGCGGATGACATCGCGGCGATCGTGCCGCTTGCCGGCACCGCCTGGAACAACATGCGGAAATCTGCCGGTCGGTCTCTGGCCTGGCGGTTTTGCACCCTCCGCAACTTGCTCATCCACCGCGGGCGGTTCGACCGAGATGCGATGGGCTTCGCATGGGGCGGCATCTACCGCACCCTCCTCGTGAGCTCGATCGTCACCACGTCTTACCGCAACGAAGGTCACTTCCGGGCCGGCGAACGGATCGGGGGCACGAACGACTTCTTCACCGGCGGCTTGATGCTGCCAGACACCTCCGCAGCCTTTCGCGACGTCGTCGGTATCGTAAACCTCCGTCACCATGTCGCTGGCGTCGTCAAGCCTGTTGGGCAAGACGACGTCCGCGTCATCGACGGCTACGAGGCCGACTACGCCTACGTCGCCACCGCCTTCATCGAGTCGATCCGCCGAGGCCTCCACCTCTGCGGCGTGCCGCCTGAGAGCGCGGCGGGCAGGCGTCTAGCCGAACCGGTGGTCACGATCCTCTACCAACTCGCCGGCTATACCGGCCTGACCCGCGCGCCGCAAAACCTCTCGGCGCACAACCGGTTTCGCGACGCCTTCGATCGCCAGATCCGCGCGCGGCCGCCCTCTCCGCGAGTCCGGCGAATGGCTCAGGAGATCGCCCGGCGGATCGCCCCAAGGACGGCCGCAGGCGTGAATGTCACGGTCCGCGAACACGTCAGCCGGCACATCGACCCTGAGACCGCTGAGTTTCTGTTTCCCGGCGGCGTGATCGACCCCGAACTTGAAAGGCAAAGGGACGAGTGGTTCGAGCGACTCCGTGGGGAGTCGGTCGCAAGTATCAGAAAGCGTTCGGCCGCACGACAGGAACTCTGGAACCGACTCGACGTCGCCGCGCTCCGCCAAGCCTACCGCGACGCCGTCATCGTCAACACCGACGACGACAACGACGACCGGCTCATCGGGGCGATCCTGCTTCACGAGATCGATCACGCCATAGAATCGCTCCGGCCGCTCGAGCGACGGTCGATCGATCTTGCTGCCGACCAGCCGCTGATCAAGCAGGGCGACCGGCTCGACGAGATGTACGTCCTGCTCTCTTCGTCCGCGCCGCTCGTGGTCCTGCAGACGACGGAGCCCGGCGTAGAGCCGCGGCACGTGGCGACACTCGCAGCGCCAACGGTACTCGGTGAGATCAGCATGTGGCGGCGACAGCCAGCCGTCGCTACGGTACTCTCGCGGGAGCCGACACGACTCGAACTCGTGGTGATCGACCGCGAGCGGTTTGAGTCGCTTAAGGACGACTCGGGCTTCCGCGCAGCAACGGCTGCCGAGGTGCAGCGGCGGCTCGCGCTCAACTCCGCTCTCGTGGGGACGCTGCTCGATGACATGGCCAATCACACGGGCGACCCGCGGCTGGCCTCGATTACGCAACTTTTCTACTACCTCACCGGTGACTCGCACGGGAGTCTCGACGCGGTGATCGACCTCCCCGACGACGCCACGCCGGCCGAGTGCGTGGAAGCGCTGCGGACGCAGGTCGACGAGGCCGTACGAACCGGCGGCCTTCCGCCTGACCTTGAGCGGCATCTCCTCAAAGTCGTGGCAACGATTGGATGACTTGAATGCCTTCCACAACGCCGGCTCGGCGAGTCAACACGGCGGCCGCCGGAAAGCCCGTGGCCCGCCGGGGCGATCTCGATGCCCTGCGAGGGTTTGCGATGCTGCTTGGCATCGCGCTGCACGCGATCCTCGCCTACTTCCCATTTCCCTGGCCCGTTCAGGATCCTTTTCAGTCGCCGCTGGCATACGTGGCGATCCACAGTTTCCGTCTGCCGCTGTTCTTCCTGCTGAGCGGCTTCTTTACGATGCTTGTTTTCAGCCGCCGCGGCATCCGCGCCGTGCTCGAGCAGCGGGCCCTGCGACTCCTCCTACCGCTGGCGATCGCGATGGCCACGATCCAGCCGGTCACATCGCTCCTCACGGGCTGGGCGGTGCGTCGCTCGACAGCCGCGACCGCGGCCCGAAGCCCGCTGCAAGGCCGGATACTTGCGGGGGACGCCGCCGGAGTGAGGGAACTGCTCGCCAAGCAGCCCGGACTGCCGGAGGCCGACTCAGCCGCCGACCCGATCTCGCATCTCTCGCCGGTATCACTGGCAGCGATGGCCGGCGATACGGAGATCATCGAGAGCCTCCTCGATGCGGGGTTTACGACTCAGGCTGCGAGTGACCGGGATACGCCCCCGCTCCAATCAGCTGCCTTGATGGGCTGGGACGAGGCTGTGAAACTTCTGCTGGCACGTGGCGCCGACGCCTCCGCAACCAACCCGTACGGGAAGACCGCTCTCGATTCGCTTGCCTTTCCCCCGGGGCACTCGCTCCTCGCTGGCGAGTTTGTGGGGCTCCGCGATCTCTCAGCCGCCGGTATCGAGGTGGGCCGCCGCCGCGTGCGCGAGCTGCTCGCGCCGCTCACGTCGCAGGCTGCAAGCCGCAGTCCGCTGGATGCTTTCACCACCCGCTATCGTGACACGCTTGCCTCTCCCTGGC
>JBMTLP010000434.1:0-3343 GCA_049433245.1 Pirellulales bacterium | reverse complement strand
GATGGAAACGCCAGCATCAGCGGCGGGGAAGGCAACGACTCCCTGATGGTGAGCTCGGGCAGCAACAACCTCGATGGTGGATCTGGCAATGATGTACTCATTGGCGGATCCGGTAACGACACCTTGATCGGAGGCACCGGCGACGACCTCCTCGAGGGTGGCAAGGGCTTCAACACCTTGACTGGCGGTACTGGTTTCGATCGGTTTGTTCTGAATACCGGCGAAGGCTTCAGCACCATTACCGACTTCCAGGCAGGATTTGACAAAGTCTTGATCGGCAGCAGTGATGCCATCACTGCCCAATACACCAAACAGGACACCCTCCTATTTGCTGGCGCTGATCATCTGGGAACAATCCTGAACGCCAAATTGGTTGAGACTGAGAAGGGCATCTGGGGCTCCGCCCTCCGACCCCTTGCCTAAAACACACGCACGTCTCGTCATGCCCCCCGGTTTGCGCCGGGGGGCTTTTTAATGGCTACGTGGCAAGAGCTAATCACGCCCCACTCAGCTACTGAAGATGAGATTGATGTTCAGTAGTTTCACTGAAAGTTCGACAACGGCAAGCAGGATTGCTCGCTTTTAAGAGACATACGAGTCAGATTGTCTCTATCGACCTTGGGCAGGCGTGACGAACGCCTTGGTCGATACCTCCAGCTGCTTGGGGCAGCTGGTCAACGAACAACGTTTTCGCTGCAGCTTTCTGCGGCAGCCGTTGTTCGGCTGTGGTTATTGCACCCAATGGCGGCAACGCCATTTCTCGAATCGAGTCCTTGCGCGGTGGCGATAACCCAGCTTTTTGCACCCAAACCACGGGCATACCTAAGCCCGCTTCCCCAAATGGCTACCAATTCCGTCACCACTGCTGGCCTCAACCTGCTGTCTGGCGCTGGATTTGAACTCAACTGGGTCATCCGCGGCACCGAATGGAGCAACGGATCCATCCCTTCTGGCTGGCAAGCCATCAGCAATGTCGTTGCGATTGGGGCCGGAATTTCCGGCTCTTCAGCAAACGATCTGGTGGCAATCCAACGCCAGGTGAGCAGCCCCGCCAACCAGGCCTATGCCTTGCGCATGCAGTTCCCCGAAGCCTTAGCAATCGGGGCCGAACTGCGCGTGGAATGGGCTGGGGAAGAGGTCGCCCGCTTTGACAGCACCTCGCTCAACAGCTCTAAGAGCATCACGCTGATGCTTCCAGGCATCGCAGGTAATGCCTGGTTGAAGCTGATCACAAACCGAGGCGTGGAACTGGGTGCACTGAATGGGTTGGGCCTGTGGGCTCAACCCGATGGGGCACGCCCCCTGTCATTGCCAGCCACCGCAAAGGTGGGGCAATCCCTAGTCGCGAATACTGACTCCATCGCCGATATCGATGGCCTCGGAGACTTCAACTACCAGTGGCAGCGCAAGGACGACGCCACCAAGCAATGGGTGAACGTCGATGGCGGCACAGAGAAAACTCTCAAGCTCGACCAGTCCCTCGTCGGTTCTCAGCTGCGCGTCGAGGTTGCTTACGTCGATCAGGACGGCTTCCAGGAAATGCTGGTTAGCCAAGCCACCGAAGACATCCAAAACGCCAACCGCGCTCCAAGCGCCGGCGACATCAAACAACTCGCAAGTGGCCAAGAGGATCAGAGTGTTCTCATCACCGCCGCCGATCTGCTCGCCGGTAGCAGTGATCTCGATGGAGACAGCCTGAGCCTGCGCCGGGTGCAGCTGACCTCAGGTCAGGGAACTCTGAACCGAGTGGATGCCTCTACCTGGCGCTACACCCCACGCGAGGATTGGTTCGGAGAAGTCACCCTCAGCTATCAGATCAGCGATGGCAAGGCGATCGCCAAGGCCAGCGCCAGCCTGCTGATCGAGCCGGTGAACGATGCCCCGACGGCATCCACCGTGACCCTGAGTGCCATCGAAGAAGACAGCGTTGCGCTGATCAGCGAAGCCGATCTGCTGGCAACCGCCAACGACATCGATGGCGATGTGCTCTCGGTGGATGGCCTGGAAGTGCTCGAGGGTGACGGCAGCCTGAGCCAGAACGCCGACGGCAGCTGGAGCTTCACGCCGAACGGCAACTGGAATGGCGCGGTTCGCTTGGGCTACAGCGTCAGCGACGGCAATGGCGGCTCGGTTCAAGTGGCCGCCAAGCTCACGGTGGATCCGGTCAATGACGCACCGGAGCTGACCGGCGAGATGGCGGTCCTGGCCGATGGCCGAGAAGACCGGGCGATGACGATCCAGGCAGCCGATCTGCTGCAGGGCTTCACCGATCCCGATGGGGATCCCCTGCAGGTGATCAACCTGCGCGTCAGCGAAGGCGAAGGTTCACTTCAAGCCGGCGAAAGCGGCAGCTGGGTCTTCACCCCCGGCAAGGACTGGAGCGGAACCGTCACCCTGGACTATCAAGTCAGTGATGGCGAGCTGATTTGGAAGAACGCCGCGGTTGGCGGATCTCCGGAGCAATTCGACGGAACAGACTTTGAAAGTGCCCCTTGGAATTTCACTGGCCAGGGCGGGGTCTACCTGGAAGAAGTCGATGGCTGGACGCCACCAGAAGGCGAGCTGATCGAGGTCAAGAACAACGGAGATGGCAGCGGCCAAGCCGCCAATGGCGAGCAATTCATTGAGCTCAACCAAGACCCGTTCGGCTTCTTCCCCAATGCCAGCGGGGTCTTCAAGGACATCACCACCAACGCAGGCCAGGAGTATGAGCTGAGCCTGCAATACGCCGGACGCGCGGGATACGACGAGGACGTCAACCGCTTCGAGGTGCTGATTGATGGCGTCAGCCAGGGCACCTGGAGTCAAAGCAACACCACTGCCACACCCGGTGACAGCAGCCTGGGCGGTGAGCACAACTGGGAAACCATCAACCTGAAGTTCACCGCCAGTGGCCCGGCCACGCGCGTTGAACTGAAAGAGGCCGGCACCGATCTGCCCTTTGGCCGCGGGATGCGCATTGATGACATCCGGATCGCGAGCATCGGCACCAAGGTTCCAGCGGACACCGCTCAGCAGAGCTTTGTTGTCATTCCTGGCAACGACGTTCCAGAACTCACCGGCACCCCGGCCGTCCTGGCGGATGGCCAGGAAGATGTGGCCTACACGATTGCAGCGGCTGATCTGCTGCAGGGCTACACCGATGCCGATGGCGACAGCCTGAGTGTTGACGGACTGAACAGCTCGATTGGCTCACTGCACAACAACAACGACGGCACCTCTCATGTGAAAATTGACTATTAAAAGACGTTCTGGCACTCGTCGGCCCATTTGCTGGGCCAGGCGCTGGAGCAGCTCGGCCATGGCGCCGCTCACCCGGCCGCTGACGCCCGTATCGATCTCG
>JBMTLP010000433.1:0-3348 GCA_049433245.1 Pirellulales bacterium | reverse complement strand
CGCTGCTCGGCCGTCGCCGCGCTATTGAAGGCGTTCGCCCACGCGAAGCACGCCGAACCGCATCTGGAGGCTTCTCCCTCACACTGCCTGAGCGAACCGCCATCAACACGGTTGTCCAAGGTTCTGCAGCCGACCTGATCAAGCTGGCTATGCTGGCGGTCACGCGTGAGCTTTCCGACCAGAAACTTTGCGGGAAACTCATTCTTCAGATCCACGATGAGCTCGTGCTGGACTGTCCTGCTGAAGAACTCGATGCGATTCGAAGTCTGCTTGAGCGAGCGATGCTCTCCGCGATGGAACTCACGGTGCCACTGCTCGTCTCCGTTCATGACGGCGACAACTGGGATGCCTGTGATAAGGGAGGAACCGGGTGATCCTCGTTGGACTGGCTGGTGAGATCGGCGTTGGGAAAACAACCGTTGCAGGGCGGCTCGCTGAGCACGGGGCAGCGGTGATCGATGCCGATCGCATCGCCCACGGCGTCCTGGAGACTGACGCAGTCCAAGCAGCGATCATGGCACGGTTCGGAGCCGACATCGTCGCTGCAGATGGGCGGGTTCGCCGGCCCGCACTTGCCTCCCTCGTCTTTGGCCCAGCCCCGGGCCACACTGCGGCCCTCGAGGCCCTCGAGGCTATCGTGCATCCGGTGGTGCGATCGCGGATCGAATCTGAGCTCACTCGCCTGCGAGTCGCTGCCGGCGATGCGGGCGACAAACTCGTGGTGGTGCTGGACGTGCCACTGCTCGTGCAGAGTGGCTGGGCGGAGCGGTGCGATCGCGTGATAGAGGTCGTTTGCGACAACGAGACGCGACAAAAACGCCTCCAAGCTCGAGGCTGGTCGGCGGAGGCGATCGCCTGGCGGGACGCCGCCTGGAGGCGGCGAATGCCATCGGGCGGGCTTCAGAGCGTGATCGATGCCGAGAGAATCGCCACCGTGGATACCTCCTCGGCGATGTCCTATACTCAAGGATACGTTGACCGGGTCTGGCAATGGATCTGCGGCGGCTCCCCGCCGCGATGATTCCTCCTCGCATGTGCATGCACGAGGCTGCTGGGTCGGCCGACTCCCGCCTCCCTCCGCATCTCTCCTCAGTCCGTTTCCCGTCCTTTTTGTGCGCCTCTCTGGGGCCCACAGCCTCGTCGTGCCTCCAACCCCTTCCAGGCACCTCCTCATGAAACCTCCAGATACTGATCGTTTGCCTCTCGACGACGACAACGAGCCGCTCTCAATTGCCGAAGAGATAGCCGAAGAGGTGAAGGAAGACGGCCTCGAGCCGCGTGATCGCTACGAGGCGCTCAAGCGAGGGGACACCTACATCTCGTCGCTCCAACGGATGTCGATGCCTGAACTCATCGAACTGGCCCGCAAGGAGTGCGGCGGCGATGTGACAGGAGTCAAAAAACACGAACTCGTGTTTCGGATTCTTAAAGAGCGTGTGAAACTCAACGGGCTGATGTTTGGTGAAGGAACGCTCGAGATCCTGCCCGATGGATTTGGCTTCCTCCGCAGCCCCGACTACCACTACCTCTCGTGCCCCGACGACATCTACGTTTCACCGAGCCAGATTCGACGGTTTGGCCTCCGCAATGGCACCAGCGTCGCCGGGCAGATCCGGCCTCCCAAGGAGAGCGAACGCTACTTTGCGCTTCTGCGAGTCGAAGCGATCAACGGAGACGACCCGGCCAAACTCTCCAGCCGTGTGTTCTTCGATGACCTCACCCCGCTGCACCCCGACCGTCGGATTCGGATGGAGACAACCGCCGATGAGCTCTCGACCCGCGTGGTAGACCTTATCGTCCCGATTGGGTTTGGTCAGCGAGGCCTGATCGTTAGCCCACCGCGTGCGGGCAAGACGATTCTGATGCAAAAGTTGGCGAAAGCTGTCATCGCCAACTACCCCGATGCCTACGTGATCATGCTCCTGATCGACGAGAGGCCCGAGGAAGTCACCGACATGGAGCGGCAAGTCAAAGGCCCATCCTGCGAAGTCATCAGTTCCACCTTTGACGAAAACGCCTCGCGGCATATTCAGGTCGCCGAGATGGTGATCGAAAAGGCCAAGCGACTTGTTGAATATGGCCGCGATGTCGTGATCTTCCTCGACTCCATCACGCGGTTGGCCCGGGCCTGGAACTCAGAAGTTCCCAACTCTGGCAAGATTCTGTCGGGGGGTGTTGATGCAGCAGCCCTGCAGCGACCCAAGCGGTTCTTTGGCAGCGCCCGCAAAGTGGAGGAGGGGGGCTCGCTGACCATTCTCGCGACAGCGCTCGTCGACACCGGCAGCCGGATGGACGAAGTCATCTTCGAAGAGTTCAAGGGCACAGGCAATCTCGAGATCGTGCTCGACCGCAGACTCGTCGACAAACGCATCTGGCCGGCCATCGACATCAATCGCTCCGGTACGCGACGCGAGGAGATGCTGTTGGACCCCGAGGAATATCGTCGCATCTGCGTGCTGCGGCGGGTGCTGGGTGAGATGAATCCCACCGACGCGATGGAACTGCTCGTGAATCGGCTCTCGAAGACGCCGTCCAACGCACATTTTCTCGCTAGCCTGAAGTCTTAGGATTCCTCCATGACATACCAGAAGTTGCCCCTCGACGAGTCCGCGGGGCTCGAAGCGGTGGATGCCACGATCCTTGGCAACGCCCCAATGGCCGCCACCGCTCGCGTGGCGATTGTGGTGTCGCAGTTCAACAAGGCCGTGACGCATCGCATGCTGACGGCCGCCATCGCGACGCTCCGCACCGCAGACATCCCTGCCGACCGCGTCGATGTCGCCTGGGTTCCAGGGAGCTTCGAACTGCCACTCGCAGCGGACCGCCTTGCCGCCTCAGGGAGGTATGCGGGCGTGATCTGCCTTGGCGCGATCATCAAGGGCGAGACGACCCACGACCGTCACATCGCAACAGCAGTGGCGGTGGGTATCGAACAGGCCTCCCGCCAGCGGGGAGTGCCGATCACGTTTGGCGTTCTCACCTGCGAAACCCCCGAGCAAGCTCTGGCACGCGCTGGAGGGTCCCAGGGAAACAAGGGCGTGGAAGCCGCCGAAGCCACGCTCGCGATGATGCGGCTGATGCCGACTCTCGCATAACGCAGGAACGAGTCCGACTCACCTCCAACTTCTCGAACTCTTCCATCTTCCAGTCAGCCGCACTTTATGACAGCACCGCTTCCTTCCCGCCGCCGAGCCCGTGAGGTTGCCCTCCAGGCGCTCTACCAGATCGACCTTGTTGACTCAGCCGACCCCGCATTTCTCAAACGGTTCATCATCGGCAGAGTGCGGGCAGCCCCGCTGATCCGATTCACCGAAGACCTCGTTCAGGGGGTGCGGTCGAACCTCGCGG
>JBMTLP010000432.1:0-3349 GCA_049433245.1 Pirellulales bacterium | reverse complement strand
GCGGATCAATGAGTCGTTGGCTTGCCTGGCACGCATTCCCGATACATCAACGGCCGCTGTTGCGGCCAGGATCGCGGAGGCGAGAGTGCAACTCTTCCTCCGGTATGAGGCGATAGCAGCCTCACGATCGTTGCAGCGAGCCGTAATGCTCGACCCCAACGCTCTCGAGGCTTGGTTGCTGGAGTGGAAACTGCGAGAACTCACCGGCCGGTCTGAGGAAGCGGAGGAGCCCTTCTGGAAGTGCTTCGAGCTTTCGGCCGCCGTGGAGAAGCCGCTTCGTCTGCGGGAGTGGTATGTCAGCCAATTTTTCCCGCTGACGTCGACCGCCGAACTCGATCGGTTGATGGGTTTTCGAGCCACTCCTGCCGAAGCCGGAACCGCGGTGGAGATGCGGCGGTATCAGCGGTTTCGGCTTGCCGAGCCAGGGGAGCCGGTGCCACATGCGGCGCTGGCCGAGTTTTTTCTTCGTGAGAATGAGCCGGAGCTTGCCTTCGAGGTGCTCGACGAGGCAGCTAACCAGATCCCTCAGGTGGCGCAAACAAACCCATTCATTCTTGGAATCGTGGTGGAAACGCTGCTGGAGTTGGGTGAAGCGGAGCCGGCAAGGGAGACCTTTGATCGCTGGCCTCAGCCGGCATCGGGGCGTCGATACAACCTGGTGAAGGCTCGTGTGCTCGACGAGGCGGCGGGAGACGCCGCAGCGGCTGCCGAGGCATATCAAGCGGCCTTGTCGTCATGGCCGGGTGAAATCGATTGGCGGACGATGAATCGCTTGGCTGGATGCCTGGCGCGGGAAGGGAAGGCCGAGCTTGCGGCTGCCGAGCGAGAACGGGTTCAGCAGGTGCAGGCTCTGATCCCTCAGGAGCGTCTCCAAGCCCTGTTGGATGAGCTAGGTAGCCCGGACGATCCACTTGTGGCGGAGGAAATGGCTGTCTTTTACCGCGAGATCGGCCGAAATCAAGAAGCGGATGCCTGGGCGGGCGTGGTGTCGTCAGCGCGAGAAGGTCGCTAGACCGGCCACCCTCAGGGGATACACTGAGGGCTCAGGGGGCGAGGAGACGGATGCGGCCTGCGAGGGAAGCATCTCTGCTAAACCCCTTGCCTGGGCGCTGTGTGTCGTCTGGGCGTCATCAGGCCATACCATCCGGGGAGAGAGTGATGAACAAGATGTTTTGCATGCTGGTCGCCGTCGCAATGCTGGGAGTGGTCGGCTGTTCGGAACCGAGTCCTGAGCCCACCGTTGAGGCAGTTCAGCAGCCTGGTCAGAGCGCCATGGAACGGGCTATGCAGGGGATGCCCGACAACCAGCGGCAGCAGTACGAGAACAAGCAGAAATAGTGACGGCGGCGTTCGACGGGCGTTCCACCTGTGCTCAGGGTTCATTCACGGGGACGGCGTCGAGAGAGGGAAGCGGGCCCCGCTTCTCAATCGCTCCTCGAAGCTCCTGCACGAAGGGCTCCCCATCAAGCGATGAGGGGAGCCCTTCAAGCAGGTCATTCGCCTGTTTCCAGTTGCCAGCCGCGGCAAACTGATGAGCGCGAACGGCGACCGCCCAGGGATTGCTCGGCGCGGCAATCAGAAACTGAGCGATCAGGCGATCGCGTTGCTGCCGCTCGCGAGCCGCATCCGCCACAGCCTTCCAGCGGGTGAAGGTTTCCTGATCCTCGTTGCTCGCAGCAAGTCGTTGCATGAGGTAAGCCGTCTCAGACCGCTCCGTAGCCACCTCCTCCAGCGGTGCGAGCCACTCAGCTGCAGCCGCCGTATCCCCCTCCGCGAGGGCGGCTTCGGCAAGCGCCTCGCGCGGCGATACGCTCGCTGGCTGAAGTGCCACAGCTTCCTGCCAAGCCGCGACGGCAGCCGCTGAATCTCCCGTTTGCGCTGCTGCCCGACCAAGCCGAAAGTAGGCTTCGCCCGTCGGCAAGATGGCGATACTTCTTTGGAACTGCGAGATGGCTGCGGTCGCGTTGCCTTGATCGAGGAGCGTGTTGCCGTACTGTAAAAAGATATCGTGAGGTGGGAGCTGCAGGTCGACAGCGTCTGGGTTGGCTTCCAGCGCCCGTTGGTACGCAGCCGCTGCGGAAGCAGAGTCGCCAAGGTCTTGATAGAAGATGGCCTGGAGAAGATTGCCCTCTGCATGCCTGCCGGACAGGTCCGTGTAGCGGATTGCCAACTGGATCGCTTCTTTCAGTTGACCGAGCCGGGCCGTGCAGGTGGCGAGTTCGTAAGTCGCATCGGTGTTTCCGGGTTGCATTCTCAGGAACTGATTGAGCAGTTGTGAGGCGCGTGACCACGATTCGGTCAGCAAGTAGGCAGCGGCCCAGGCGTGCACATCGTCGTTGGATGCTGCCCCGATCTCCTCAAAAATCGCCACGGCCTCATCACCCCGGCCCAGTGCCACAAGCGCTCTGGCCCGTAGCGACAAGCCGCGAGGATCGTCTGGAGCGCCGTCAAGATAGAAGCCAGCGAACGCTTCAGCCTTTCCGGGATTCCCCGCGGCCAGTGCGGCTTCGCCTTGTCGCAGCGGCCAACTCTGCCACCGCTCGATTCCCCACACAATGGCTCCTGCTACACCGACCGTGAGCACGCTGATCAGGAGCAGTTTGGTGATTTTTGATCTCGGTGCTGAGGCCACCTCGGTTGCCTTGGGCTGGCTCATGGCTTGGTTTCCCCGAGGTTGCCCGCCATGGGCAGCGGCTCGGCTGTCGAACCCTCCACGACGCGCCAGTACCTATTTCCTGCAAGCGTCATCTCGTCAACCCGACCGCTCGGCCAAGAGATGGTGACGCTGGCGATGGCTTGTGGCGACTCGAGTGTAAAGAGCATCCGCGGGTCATGACTCGCCTGGTAGCTTCCGCCAGCCACGATGGGCCGAGTCATGCGAATCTTTCCGGAAACCACTTCGACACGTCCACCAATCGGTGGCAGCCGTGACGGGGTGACGAGTTCCAAGCCCAGGAAGCCACCGCCTGCATCGGTGCGGTTCGCCAAGAGCGCCGAAGGGGAGGCGTTGTGGGCGATGGCGATGTCGAGGTCACCGTCGTTGTCGTAATCGCCCCCCGCCACACCTCGGCCGAGCCAGAGTCCCGCAAAGTAGGGACCGGCGACCTCCTGCGACACATCTTCAAACCGGGTGCGGTCCGTGCGACGAAGCAGTTGGGGCGCCATCTTTTCTGGTGGCGCGTTGGGGCCCAGCACATGGCCCGTGGTCACGAAGAGGTCGAGCAGCCCGTTACGGTCCCAGTCGAGGGCCACCGAACCAAAGCCGAGGTTGTCGAAACTCGTGGCAGCGATCCTGGTGCGGCGGCTCTCGTCGGCAAACTGTAGTCCACCGAGGTTGCGATAGAGCGTG
>JBMTLP010000431.1:0-3350 GCA_049433245.1 Pirellulales bacterium | reverse complement strand
CCTGACAGGCGATGCATACTGGAAGTTGACTGTGGAGGTCGTGGAAACCTGGTTGCCATCCTGGTCTCGCACCACGTAGCGGAAAGTCCCCGTGCGATAGTTGATCACGCCGTCACTGATCGACCAGGTGTTGGTGCCCACGGGGAAGGTGGCGCGGGTCACCCAGAAGTCGTTGCCGTCGCGGAAGAGGACGGGCACGCCGTCGCCCGACCCGCCATTGAAGTGGTCCAGCAGGTATTGAGCACGGACTCCGAAAGTTCCAAGCGGAAAGCCAGCTCCGCTGCTGACAGCGGGTTGTAGGAAACCTGAAAACGTGCCTGGGACGACCTCACCAGAGATGTAGTCGTAGTTCGGTGTGTCGAAGTTGTAGGTCGCTGGGGTCAGTGTCGAGGGCAGGTCGACGTCCGCCGCTCCGGGTAGCGACAAAAAATTGGAGGGGAAGGTACCCGTGAGTCCGTTCGGCACACCGTCGGTGATCAGGATGTCACGATAGGCACCTGATGTCGGACCGATGCTTCCGGAGTCAGAGAAGTCGGCGTTGTTGGAGTACTGCCAACGAGGAGAAACTGTTCCGAAGTCATCGGTGCCTGTGGTCTCCCGCACGTAGATGTCATCACCGGCATCGGTCTGCGTGAAAACCACCCATCCGTACTGCGTTTCGCCAAGGCCGTTGCCCTGGTTGTAAACGTCGGTGGCAAGCAGGAGGCGCTCTTCCAACCGCTCAGGCGCAACAGCCTGGCGTGCGTTGCGACGACGCTGGGCCGCGGCAGACTTCTGTGCCGCGCCCTTTTGCGACGAGCGGGACTTGCGGGACTGAAAATGTCCGAAGAGCTCACCAAAGTTTTTCATGATTGGCTCGGCACTTTCCGACCGGTCTTCCGGATCGATCGGATTCGCTCGCCCCTTCTTGAGATTGTAGAAACCACCGCCGCAAACCAGCAAGGAACGCGAAGGTGGCAACGTTTCGTTCGCCCATGCTTCTGTCTTCGCGAAACGCTGAACACGGCACACACTGGACTCGATGGCAAATCGCCACACCCCGCACTCGGGACTTCGACCAGATTGTGCCGGTGATTTCAGACGCGCCGCCCCGACGCTGCACCAGTTGTCTATACGGCACAAACCGCAAATTTGATCATTGGGTTTGGGCCGCGGAAGCTTCCGTTTAGGCCGTTTTTGCGGTCTGTCGGAGATTTCCTCGACATAAAGATTGACGACCAAGGGAACTTGAGAGTTCCCGGAAAAATTTCTCGCGATAATGATGGCGGCGAAGTACACCAGAGGAAGGTTGGACGCGGGCCGAGGGAAGTCCGCTCCGGGCCGACACAGGAGTTTGCTACGGTGCGACGAAGGCGAGTGCTCCAACGAGGTCTTGGCGGTGAGTCGCTTGAGCGTCGGGCCTGCCCGACCACGTTCATGCTCACACCCGTCGTTGACTTCGTCAGCGAGGGAGACGTGGCCGTCTTCCGCGTGGCAATCGACGCGCCCGCGAGCGAGCTTGAAACCGTGCGGATTGCGACCGTCGATGGAACCGCCACGCTCGGTGTCGACTACCTGCACGAGACGCACGAGTTGGTTTTCTACCCGGGTGAGACCGAAAAGACTTTTCAGATTCAGACGCTGGTTGATCCGGATCGAGTCAGCGAGGGTCTGGAGACACTGACCGTCTTTGTGACACCCCGAGGTGGCTTGCCGCTCGAGCTCTCAGCTTCGGTCACGATTTACGACGCCTACCAAGCTAATGCTGGGGGGCGGTACGACATCGACTTTGCGTTTGACGTGAACGTGCCGGGCAGCGTGCAGTCGTTGTTTTACGCTGCGGCGAGCCTCTGGGAGAGTGTGATCGTTGGCGATCTGCCCGATGTCACGCTCCCCGATGGAAGCGTTGTCGATGATCTCCTGATTCACGTCGACATGGCGGACCTCGATGATGGCGTGATTGCTTTGGCGGGCATCACCGATATCCGCTCCGGCCACAGCGGAACTGCTGCCAACGGGGCGTTCTCGCAAGACGGCTTGCCGTACATCGGTCAGATGACGATCAATGCGGCGTTTCAGGCGGCCGTCGGGCTGGGCAACACGATTGCCCATGAGATCGGGCACGTGATCGGGTTCGGCACGCTGTGGCAGAGCGTGGGCAGTTACACCGAGTTGGTGTCGGGTATCGGGACCGATGATCCGGTCTTTACAGGCGCCCATGCGGTCCGCGAGTTCAACCAGATCTTCGGGGTCAGCGGCACGGGAGTGCCTTTGTTCGAGGAGAGGTCGGTTAGTACGCCCGAGTATGAAGGGAGCTACGGCTGCCACTGGCGCGATCGCGTGTTCAACGATTACCCCCTGTTTGGCGAGTTGATGACCTCATCGTATCCCGTTGAGGGCGTGAATGGGCAGGCGGTGCCTGCTGTCTTGAGTCGTGTGACGATTGGGGCTCTGCACGACCTTGGCTATGTCGTCGACTACATGGGGGCCGAGGTGTATCAGGCTCCACACAACGTTCACGGAGCGGGGAGTTTGGCCAGCGTGGTCGTGGGAAGCCCGGCTGAAACGGTGGCGGCCGTGTGGGGAATGGGCCCTGAGTTGTTGAGTGACAGCGGTCAGGCGGACCTCACCCAACGTGGTGAACGACCAAGCCTGCCGCTGCGGATCTCGTCTCGTGATTCGGTGCCCATGATTCTCGCGGATACCGCCGAGACGCGGGAGCGGGTACGGCTGTCGTTGTCGGGCTACCTCGCCGGCGGCACGGCCTCGATCGATTTCGCTGATCTCGCAGCGGAGCAACTCGCCCGGCTCGCTGCGTGGGCTGAGTTCGAATGGGCACTTGCTGCTGACGCCGACAAAACTGACGACGACGCCCTTTTTGGTGACCCCGGGGAGAGCTGACTTCAAACGGTGCACGATAGCCGTTCGTCTTGAGTCCGACTGCTTCGTGATCCTCGAACCTGTCTTTACCCAAGATCGAGTGGGGCGTTGATTGCAAGCGTTACGGGCGTCTGATTGATCACCACGGTGTTGAGCCCCAGGCGGTAGAGGTTGTGCCAGGCCGCAGCATCAACATTCTTGGGGAGCGTCTGCCGCCGCCGCGCCTCGAAGGCTTCACGAAAGCCGATCTCGGGCTCGCCTGAGCGGCTCTTGCGGGTGGGAACGACGCACCGTCGGCAGACTCCCGTCGCACGCAACATCACTTCTCCGATCCGAAACCGCAGCGGTTCTGGTGGAGGCAAGGTGGCATACGGGTCGGCCGGTAAATCGGTTTGAGCATGGGGCCGCATGGGAGAGGCAAGGGTGTCTTCCCAGAATGCGGTGGTCTGATCGACCTCAAGATTGCAGCGAAAGCGTCGCCTGGTTTCCTG
>JBMTLP010000430.1:0-3351 GCA_049433245.1 Pirellulales bacterium | reverse complement strand
CTGGATCACCTCCGACCGGTTTGTCGTGTCGCTGCCGCCGCAGGGAATCCCGCAAAACCTCTTCGTGGGCCGCGTCTTCGACCACCTTTGGTTTCTCTGGTTTCTCTGCTGGCTGGTCGTGGGCTTTGCTGGGGTCGCGGGGCTGGCTGCGGTGCTACGGCTGCCATTGCCGCCGCGTTGGCTCGTCGTTTCACCCGCGGTGCTGCTGTGGCTCGTGCCCCTGACGATGCTGCCGCAGCTGTTCATGGGCATCTTCAGTCCCACTATCGTGCCCGCCACGTCGCTCAGCCTGCTTCCGCAGCCCCACCTGCTCGTCTACTACAGCATCTTCTTCGGTTACGGCTCGCTGCTCTTTTTTGTGGGGGATCCCGAGAATCGGGTGGGACGACGGTGGTGGCTGCTCGTGCCGCTGGCTCTTCTGATCTGCCTACCTGCCAGCCTCATCACGATGGGCGGGCCTGCGGTCACAGCCTTGCCGCAGGTGCTCTTTGCCTGGCTGATGTCGTTTGGCCTGATCGGGCTGTTTCGGGCTGCATTGCCTGCAGAGAACAAGGCCGTGCGGTATGTCTCCGACTCCGCCTACTGGCTCTACCTGGCCCACATCCCAGTGCTCGTGGCGATTCAGACCTGGGCCCGGCCGTGGCCCTGGCCACCGCTGGCCAAGCTGCTGTTTGAGTGCGCGCTGGCCACGGCCGCGCTGCTGGTGAGCTACCAACTCTTCGTGCGGCACACGCCCATCGGCTGGCTGCTCAACGGCCGGCGTTACAAGCCCGCATCAAGCTGATCGCCATACCGGTTGCGGACTGTTTCCAGAAACAACCGGCACCAGTCGCCGAAGCCCTCGACACAGCGAGCGGCGTTTTCCGCTGCGGCAGTGCACCAGCCGTCGCTCGATTCTTCGAGACGATCCCTGAGAATCCCCACGGCTCGCTGCATCGTACGGCCGTCTCGCTCCCAGCCATCCTCGAGGATCTGAAGCGCTATGCGGTCCATCGTTCGCCACTCCGTTCAATCGTGGGCTTCAGCCGTGTTCGGTTGATGAGGCAGACATCAACCTCCCTGCCGACATCGGCCGAGAGAAGGCTCTGGAGGTATTCGAGGGTCATCCCAGACGGCAGCCATTCCAGGGCAACATCGACATCCGACCACTCGTGAAACCGGCCGGGAGCAACGAGAGAGCCGTAGACCCACACCGGTGTGCCCGGGATATGCCTGGCCAGGGCCGCACGCAGGAGATCACGAGTCCGCGCAGCAAGCGCCGCGTCTTCCTGCTGTCGCCGCTCACGTTCTCTAGCCAAAAGCCACATGACTGAAGAATACGCTCTCGAGAAACGACGAGCCATCAGCGGAATGGCCCAATCCGCCCGGCCGCATCTCCTGACAGCGCAAGCCATTTCTCATCGAACGGTGAGAGAGGCGGCGCTTGCGGCAGAACAGAGAAAGAACTTGGAAATCGCTGACATCCCAACGAAAGGCCCTTGCGGCGATCGTCGAGCGGTGTCTGGCCACGAGCCCAGAAGACCGATTTCCATCGGCAGCAGAGCTCAAAGCCCATCTCGATGCGGTGGTCGCTGGCGATCCTCTTCCTCTGCCACGGCGGAGATGGGCAGCCTGGCGAAGGCGGCAGCCTGTCGCGGCGGTGGCGATCGTCGTGGCGGTGTTGGTGGCTGCGGGGGTGTATCTGGCACAGCCGCCGGCCGATCCTCAAGCCCGGTCTGTTCAGCCCGCACGTGGCAACGCTCTCCCAGCGGACAACCTGCTGCTGCTGGCCGATCAAATGGTTGCTCGGCTGGAAGCGAACATCGGCATGAGCGACCTGCCGGCAACTCGCACGGCCGCAGCCTCGCTCGTGGAAGCCCTCGATCGTGAGCAGCTGCTTTCTACCACCCCCGCTGGCCTGATGCTGCTGGCCCGGTACACACAGTTCTTGAACACCGCCTTTGGAGCCGAGGGCCGAGACGCATCGGATTTGCTGCTGGCTCAGCGCGTGGAGTCACCCGAGACGCTGCTGGCGGTCGATCCCACGGCCGGAGCGATGCTTCTGCTTGAGACGATGTTTCTGCCGCTATCGAGAAATCAGCCGAAAGCGGCGCTTGCCATCTCCGCGGTTCTTGAGGAGCACGGGATTCTCCAGATGGGCGGTGAGCCCGTGGGCCGCTGGGCCATGCTCACATCGGAAGCGTTGCTTCGATCTGGCCAGCTCGATGAGGCCTTTGCAACTCTGGCGAAGGTCGTCGATCGTCCGGGTGAGCTGCCGGCCCGTTGGCAAATGGGGCTCCTGGCAGATCAGGCCATGATTCGTGAGCAGCAGGGCCGGGAAGAAGACGCGATCGCGATCCTTGCATCATTCCAATAATGAAAGTTCCATTGGCCGGACGAACCTTCCGTGGTTGGCTGCTCAACGGCTGGCGAACAAAGATCGCTGAGATCGGACCGCCGCGACGAAGTTTTGATCGGCTGTACGACCCGAACATCCAGCCGATTCTCTGCGGCGCTTCACCTGAAGCGGGTCTTCAGAATCGCTTCATGCGTTGTCTGATTTCTTGTTTGCGTCACCGCCGGCTCGCCGCCGCCGTCGTGCGACCAGGAAAGCCAGCGGGCTCGCCACGACCAGACCAACCAGCGTGGCTGGCTCCGGAACGGCGGTTGTCAGGGTGATCGCCGTGCCTGCATAGGCGGGATCCCGGTAGAGGATCTGATAGTTGTTCAGGCCGAGTTGGAAGATATCTCCGTCGGCGAGGTTCCGGAACTGAGTCACTCCGCCGGAAAACCCATTGGTGAGAGTCGTGTAATCGGCGAGCAGGATCTTCTGGCCAAGCGGGAGTTGAATGTCGTTCAACACTTGGATCGACAGATCTGGTGCGACAACGACCCCGTCGATCGATCGCAGAACCAGTTCGTCGACGTTCAAGGCGGTCATCTGGCCTGCGGTCGGATCAAGGGTCATGCCGAGAAGGGTGTCATGATAGAGGTCGATCGTTCCTGCAGTGACATCGGTCAAGTAATGCGTGCGTGTGTCAAGCTGGCCGCCGCTTTCGACGACGATTTTTCCGCCGGCCTCTGCAATCGTTCCCGTAGCAATCATCCGCCCACCATCCGCAACCCGCACACGCCCATTGTTCACGAGTGTGACGCTTGCCGGCACGCCGAGACCCTTTTGGTCAAACACGCCTCGGATTTCCAGAATATTCCCAGGCGCAATCGTGACGGTGGCCGTTCTTCCTTCCATCACACCGGAGGATATGAACTTGGAGGCCGTCTCCGAAAAGTTGATGTTGAGTGTTGATCCGGAAAACATCTCTAGAATGTCGACTGCGAACACGTCACCGTTGCCCTGAACGTTGAGCGTGG
>JBMTLP010000429.1:0-3366 GCA_049433245.1 Pirellulales bacterium | reverse complement strand
CTCGCATCAAGATGCGGGCTGGTTTTCATCCATTTTCACCAGAAATCGGACGAGTCCATGCCACCTGCCACAACGTCCGCTGGCGACGCTCCTACCATCTCGAGCCCTCCCCCGCAGGTTGGCGTGGTGATGGGCAGCCGGTCGGATTGGGAGACGATGGAGCGGGCGGCGCACATCCTGACCGAGTTTGGTGTGCCGCATGAGTGCGAAGTGGTATCGGCACACCGAACCCCAGAGAAACTGGCCGCCTACGCAAAAACGGCTGCTGAACGTGGTCTGAGGGTGATCATCGCGGGTGCTGGTGGTGCAGCTCATCTGCCTGGCATGGTCGCTGCTCAAACAACGCTCCCGGTGTTGGGTGTGCCGGTGGAGTCGAAGGTGCTCCACGGCGTCGATTCGCTGCTCTCAATTGTGCAGATGCCGGCGGGGATCCCGGTGGCAACGCTGGCGATCGGCAGGGCTGGCGCGGCAAATGCAGGGCTGCTTGCCGTGGCGATCTTGGCTGTGAGCGATGGCGAGCTGCGGCAGAAACTCGAGACCTTTCGCCGCGAACAGACGGCCCGCGTGATGGCTGATCGGGTTGGCGAGTTGGCAGCCAACGGACCGTCATGAAGCCTGATCAGCCACAGTCACCCGCAGGCACACGTGCTGGCGTGAGCCCGCTCCTGCCGGGCGCGATGCTCGGTGTGCTCGGGGGTGGTCAGCTCGGTGCGATGTTCGCCATGGCTGCCCGGCAGATGGGCTACCGAGTCACCGTGATCAGTGATACCGCTGATGTGCCGGCACAGCGGCATGCGGATCGGTTCGAGCAGATCGCCTACACCGATATTCCTCGCCTGTCGCAGGTGGCCTCCGAAATCGATGCGGTCACGTTCGAGTTTGAGAACGTCCCCGCTGAGGCAGGTCGGGCGATGGCTGCGGTGACGCGGGTGCATCCCTCGCCCGACCTGCTCTCGACGACACAAGACCGCGGTCGCGAGAAGGCGTTCCTCACGCAACACGGGTTTGCGACCACGCCGCATCGATTGGTCACTTCGGCTGCACAACTGCACCAGGCGGTGGCAGATCTTGGCTTGCCTGGCGTCGTGAAGACGGCGAGTTTTGGCTACGACGGCCGAGGTCAGATCAAGCTGACCGACGCGAGCCATGTTGCAGCGGCTTGGGAGACGCTGCGGTCCGATCGACTGGTCTTCGAGGCCTGGGTCGATTACTCGTTTGAAATGTCAGTGGTCGTGGCACGAGCCGCGGATGCGTCGGTCGCGGCTTTCGCTCCGTCGCTCAATCAGCACACGGACCACATCCTCGATGTGGCCAGCTCCCCTGCCCCGCTCGCTCCAGGCCTCGCGGAGGAGGCCAAGCAGGTGGCCTGCAGACTGGCAGCAGAACTCGGCCTCGTGGGGGTGGCCTGTATTGAGTTCTTTGTGACCCGTGACGGCCGGCTGCTCGTGAATGAGATTGCACCGCGGCCGCACAACTCAGGGCACCTCACCATCGAGTCGGCAGCGACGAGCCAGTTCGAACAGCAGGTGCGGGCGGTCTGTGGACTCCCCCTTGGTTCGACCGCCACGCTGGCTCCGGCGGCGATGGCCAACCTCTTGGGTGATCTTTGGCGGGATGGCGAGCCAGACTGGGAGGCGGCGCTCTCGGTCCCGGGGGTCCGCCTGCACCTCTACGGCAAGACCTCAGCTCGACCCGGGCGGAAGATGGGGCACATCACGGCCTGTGCCCCAACTGTTCGCGAGGCGATTGTGGCTGCGACCGAAGCTCGTCGGCGAGCGGCGCCTGGACTGTTTGCTGCTACTGCGGAGTGAGGCTGCGGCCTTTCCAGGTCGCTTTGAGGCCCATACCGCGGCGAACGACGCCAAACCACTGAATGCCCAGGAAGACCAGGATGGCCACGGGGTGGGCGAAACTGCTCAGCAGTGGGGCCCGAAACCGGGCCGCCTCCACCATCCGCGTGAGCACGGAGCAGCCCACGGCTCCAACCAGGGCGGCGACGCTGATCGGTGAGACCAACGACGAGACCGAGTTGGTCGTCAGGACTGCGGCCAACAGCACACTCGGCAGCACCTGGCCGCCCGCGAGCAGGATCGTGGCGGGCACGACTGCCTGTGGGGTCGCCATCCCCTCGGTGGCGTTCTTGGCGAGCCCCTGAAGAACGTCGACGCCTCGGGTGTACATGCGGCATTCGGCGATGTCGCTCGCGTCGAAGAGATCGGTACGGAGCCCGGCCCGGCGATACGCCCGCGGCAGCTTGATGCCGTCGTGGAGCGACTCGCGAATCGCCGCGTGCCCGCCTGCAGTTTCGTAGTCGGCTCGCTTGGTGAGGAACAGCTGTCCGCAGCCCGCGGCCAGGCCTGGCGAGAGGCTGCGACGGGTCATCCCCAAGGGCAGAAAACCCAGCAGCACCTACTGAATCAGCGGGAGCAACAGCCACTCCACAGGAGTGCCGGTGAGTTGGCGAGGAAAACCGCTGGCGAGGGCCACGCCAGTGGTGTTGAGAAACCCAATGGCCCGCCGAATCGCGTTGGGTTTGAGTGCCACATCGGCATCGAGAAACAGCAGCGTGTCATGGCTTGCGTGTTCGGCGAGTTGGCTGCAGGCATGCTGCTTGCCGCACCACCCGCTCGGCAGAGGACGCCCGGGCACCACCCGCACCCGCGCGTCGTCCTGGGCCAGGCGGGCAACGATCGCGGCCGTGTCGTCTTGGCTCGCATCGTCGAGCACGATCAGTTCGAGCGACACCCCTTCGCTGGCGAGCACCGCCCGGCAGGTCCGCTCGATCGATCCGGCTTCATTGCGAGCTGGGATCAGGACGGAGACGGGCTCGGTTGGTTGTCCGTCTTGTGGTGCCCGCGTGAATCGCCGGAGGTTTCTTGCGGTGAGGATGGCAGGAACAGACGCGAGCCCGAGGCTCACGATCGCCGTGACTTCGATCAGGGCGGCTGCTCCCATGGCTCACGAGTTCCCTGCGGTCGATCCACTGTGCGAAGGGTCGAAAGCCCTCCCCCGCAGTCGTGCGGACGCCCAACGAATCGTGTCGTAGACGGTTCCCACGCCTTCGCGACCGATCGCCAGGGTTTCAAAGGATTGTGGATCACGACGCATCGCTGCGGCAGCCAGCCGATCCTGCGTGGAGGTCAGGGCTTCGCAGAGATGCTCATGCCATTGATCGGTCGTGCGGGCGGGCGCGGTTGAGAGATCGATCGGCTCGCCAAAAGCCACCACAGCTTCAGGAAGCCGTTCGTTCCAGTAGGGATATTCCATGGCCATCGGGACGAGCAGCCCGCTGCCTCCCGACGCCACATGGGCGACGCCGGGGCGAATCGGAACCGGCCGAACGCGGGTGTCATCAAACGAGCCGGC
>JBMTLP010000428.1:0-3394 GCA_049433245.1 Pirellulales bacterium | reverse complement strand
GGAGGCTCTCCGGCCCCAACACCACCAGTCGCCCGCTCACCCGCCGCACCGACGTGACGATCGTGGGTAGAGGGATCTCGAGAGTGCTCGACTCACCCGTGGCGGAAAGCAGATTTGGATCGTCAAGCGGCCTGATCAGCGTCACGATCAGCCCCACACGGCCGAGTGCCTTGCTTGCCAAGTTGATCGAGAGCCGACCAGTGCCGTCATCGGCCAGGTGGAAGGTGTCGACGTTCACGGGTGGACTGTCACCAAGCGCTCGCCCCTGCACCCGTCTGACCTCGTAGCCCGCTGGAACCGCGAGCTCCAACTGGAATACGCCAGCATCTTCGATCCCAAATATCGTGGCCACATCGAGGACCAGCTGATTTGGCTCGACATACGCTTCGATCAACTGCTGTGCCTCGATCCTCGGCTGCACTGCCTCCACTTCGAGCACCAACGAGAAAGGCATTGCCGCGGCACGGTAGGCGAAGTCCCAGGGCGTGGTGCGGAGCGGCTCGGGTAGTTCGGTGGCATCGAGTTGCAAGAGCCCTTCGGTCACGGCAGCTTCACCGCGAAGTTCCTCGGCCAATCGCACGACCACCACGCCTTGCTGCCGACTCACCCCGACCGCCTGCACGGTCGGCACCACGAGCGACGCGCGACTGGCCTCATCAAGAATCTGCTCGAGTTCGATCGAGAGCTGCTGCTGGCCGCGCACGGGCTCAAACAGGTCGGCGGTGATTCGCTGCAGGCCATCGATCTCGGCCACGTCCCACTGGCGCACATTCGCATCCACCACCCGCGTGATCTTCTGCCCTGCGGGCACATCCACGACCAGCTGGGGGAGTTCAGCGCGACTCACGTTGTAGACCAGCTCAGCCCGCGTGCGGAGCAACCCTTCGTCCACGGTCACTTCTTGCCGCGACTGCACACTCGCCACAGCAGCCATCCCTGAGGCCCCTTCGGCCTTGGGTGTCCAGTCGATCCGCACATTTGTCGCCGGCCCCACGAAGGCGACCACCACGGTCTCGTCCGCTCCAGGGGCTTCGCCATCCCCGCCATCAGCTGGTACCTCGGCCGCAGCCAGCATCGGCTGAACGTTCACCGTCACCCCCGCTTGCGGCACACGGATCCTCCAGCGGTTCACCGCTGCTCGGGGAGATTCAAACGACACCGAGTTCTGTCCAGGTGACTTGGCATAGGCCTTCGAGTAGTCGAGCGAGAGCGAGAGGTTGCGCGGGGCGTCGTCGTCATGCTCAACGAGAAGCATCGAACTCCCGTCGTCGGCCACGACCACCCGTGCAGGCTCGCCATCAAGGGTGGCCGCCCGCACAGCCGCGTCGGCAAGTCGCAAGGGGATCTCATGCCAGCCCTTGCCGAGCAGTTCGATCGCGACCTCCGCACGCACCCGCACGACGTCGGCTTCGACGGTCGCTTCACTCTCGATCTCAGTGATCACCGCCCCAAAAGGTGGAGGCGTGTCAGGCTGCGGCTCATCGGCAAGGCGTGCTTTGGCCCAGAGTTCCTGAAACTTCTCGTACGGGATGAACACCCCGCGGCCATCTTCCTCAAAGACCCCCTTCAGTTTGCGATAGGGGATGTAGATCGTCTGCTCGCGAAGCGGTGGCAACTCAGAGGCGTTGACGTCGGTCGCGGCAGCGGCAGGCGGGGCGTCTTCAGTCCCCAGCGGAGAGACCGTGGCCTCCTGGGCCCACGCCACCGAGGCTGCCAGAACCACCGCCAAACAACCGACCAGAACATCAATCGCAACAAAACGGTTTTTCATCAACATCGCCCTACGGCCCCACCGGTGATCCGCTCGAACCAGATTCGGTTCAGCCTAGTTCAGCACCACGACCAGAGCGAATTTCCCGCTGCTTCCCGGACACGGGGAGAACGAGACACCCAGACACCTCGAGACGTGGTGGGAGGCTCGGAGGACTTTGTCGCCCATCGGCAGCCAGGAGTTCCCGAAAATTCTGCGGCACGGTCGGCTGCAGCAACTTTCTACGGCAGGCACGAGGGCCAGCGTGCCCACGAGACTGGTCAAAATGCCGCAGCACAGTGGCGATCACCAGGAGGCCGGAGATCGCCGATCAGGCATGACCGGGTGACGCATGCATAACGTGGCCCCAGTGTGAAACGCAGCCTCATTCCCCCGCCACTCGGATCCACATCGGCGATGCCCACACCAACTCTCCGGCGGTTGCGCCTGCGACATCAGGCTCCTGCTCGCCGCGAACGTAGTAGTAGCTGACCTTCCCCATCGTGGGATTGGGATCAGTCCACTGAAAGTGCACGTCCTTCTCGCCGCACTCCCTCACCAACACCTCGACGTCATCCTTGATGATCGTCACCTTGGCGAGGTTCTTCGCGCCAATCAGGTGAATGTCGAGCGTGGGAGCGGTGTCGGTGGCAAACTCCTCCCCCATAAAGTGCTCGGTATCACCTACGCGGCACCTCACATCGGCGATGATGTTGTCGGTCGCGCCATACACCCGCCGCTTGCGAACTGCCTCGAGAATGCCTTCTCGGGTCGGCTCGGTTACCAGCACGTTGCAGTAGCTGAGGTGCGTCGAAATGTGGTCGCTGCTCGACTGAAAGGCCAACCGGTGCCCCATGAGCAGGGCGAGGTTCACAAACCCCTTGGGTCTCCACCCGCCAATGCTCTCCTTGTCTGGCGTTGACTGCTTGAGCATCGCCTCCGTCACCGCCGACCGAGGTGAGTCTGGCCTTTCGTAATTGTTGCGATCTCCCTGATAGATCTCCACAAACGGCTCTACCTCGGGATCGTGGTTTCGCCAGTCGGTGCCCATATCGGTCGCTGACGTGTGCGAAGCACACAGCCCGCCGAAGTAGTGCAGATACATGTAGAGCAGGTTCGTGTCGGGAGCCGGAGCGAACTCATCAGGGGAAGAAATCGGCAGCCGCGGCAATGACCGCACTCCGCGATAGGCAAACATGCAGTTGCGATGCCCTTCCGGATAACGCACGCTCCGCTCGTAGCTGTAGACCGGCACGAAGTGCCCGGGAAGGGTGAACAGCGTGACCGCCTTCTGGGTGGTCCACCACGAATACTCTCGTCCATTGCCGTAGTCGTGATCGCCGTCACCAATCCAATCCATGCCGGCTGCGTCGATTGCATACCGCCACATGTCGAGCAAGCCGCCGTCGCCGCCACCATCGGGGGAGAGTTCGGTGTGGCGGTGAAACTCACCTCGCCAGATCTGCAAGGTTTCGTCACCGAGTTTGATTCGGTAGTCCCGCATCCGCTGGATATCCTGCCGCTCCGCCAACACATCTCCCGCGGCGGCAGCCGGTGTCTCGCGATCAACCGGGGTCAGCGTGATCGACGTCGCCGACGTATCGAAATCCGCCGACGCCAGCCTGGTCACGAAGATGTGTTGTT
>JBMTLP010000427.1:0-3397 GCA_049433245.1 Pirellulales bacterium | reverse complement strand
GCAACAAGCATGATCAATGTGACAGGGCGCAAGCCAAGCCATCGACCTTCGCGATCCGAGGCAACGGGGCCCGTGGCACCACTTGGTTCATTGCTCATGACGAAGCCACCTCTCTCGACCTGAGGAAGAACGCACCCAGCACGAACATCACGAGGACGTAACCAGCCGTCTGCACGGCCTGTTGCGCCACCAAATCTGCCGGGATATCAAAGCCACTCGCCACGAAGTTGCTCGTGTCGAGGTTTGCGAGCGAAGGAAACAACCCGGCCCCCAACCGCATCGGCGCGAGCAAGAACGTATCGATCGTCTTCATGGCTGCCACAACCGGCGTCTGCTCCATGTCAACGGTGATGCTCATCTGCGTGGCGATTCGATAGAGCGATTCGATGGGACCACCGCCAGGAGCGATCGTGGTATCGCCGGTTACCTGACTGACGAAGAGTCTTTCGACAAACTCTCGGAACTGACCGATCAGGATCACCATCAGCGAAGCGAGCAGGGCTATCGGCCCAGCCAGGAACGTACTGAGGCTCACCCCCATCGCCGTCACCACGAGCATCGTCATCCAAATCCCAAAGCAGCACTTGGCGTAGTTCAGGGCAAACGAACCGGAGCCGGCCCTCAGGTAGAAGTCGGCCTGGGCCACACCGTAGTACTGAGCGGGCTCAAGGCACTGCAGGATGATTTCAACCTGGCCGTTCGCCACGAGCGAGTCGTAGAGACCAATCTGCCGTGTGCCGCCGTCGGTGGTCGTGGTGTTGACGTTCAGCGGAATCAGCAGTGAGTCGATCGTGAACTCATTGGCGGTGAAATAAAACGGGTCGCTCTGCATGAGGTTTTGGGGATTTCTCACCCTCACGCTGCCGGCGATCCCCTTTTCGATCTCACCCTTGTAGGTCCGGAACACCCGCACCAGCATTTCCAGAGGCAGGCCGTCGGGAAACTGCTCTTCGGTGATCCCCGAGAACGTCCAGACAGCCGACCCGAGTGTGCCCCCTTCGATGTACTGCCGATAGGACCATTCCGCTCCGACGTTGATGCCCTTTTCGCTGGGCTTCCCTTCGCGGTCTAGGAAACGCAGGCTTCCGCGAAGTGGGCGACGAGCTTCCAGCATTCCTTCCGGCGCACCAATGACCAGTGAGGTCCCGTCCCCCGTCATCGTGACAGAGTGGCGATGGCCCTGCTCAAAATCGGTGAATCCCACGCCATCGGCATCGAGCGTGAACCGATGGCGATGGCCGCGATCGAGGCTCGTGCGCCCCTCGTACCCGGTGAGCACACCATCTTCAGTGCGCACTTCGACCAGGTCAGCAATCTCCGCCACATGCCCGTGGTCGACACTGCGAACCACAAAGGCCCACCCGGCAACGCCCATCACAACCAGGATCGCTGTACCAACGGCCGCAAAACCGATCATGCGGCCAGCTACAATTTCAGCCGGCCGCACCGGCTTGGTCGTGACCGTTTGGATGGACTTGGCTTTGATGTCGGCTGGCAGGCTAAACACCGCCAGTACGAGCACGACCAAACACGCCAGGAGGTTGGTCGCCCCCAGGATGAAGCCCAGGTAGAGCCGCCCGGGGTTCACGCTCTCAGGGTCGAGAAACCATCCGGCGAACAACACGATGCCGGCGAACAGTGCGAGCACAACGAGCACATTTCGCCTCACCGCTTCCTGCATTGCCAGCCGTGCCAGGGCAAAGACCCTGCGAGGCGACAGCGACAGGAAGTCGCCAAGCCCAGACAACGTGCCTCGATACACGCGGTCACCAGCCGTGAGCGGCCCGTAGAGAACGGACTGCACGAGCCACGTCGCCGCAGCACCCGCCACAGCTAGCAGCGAAGCAGCGAAGAGAAACCACAGGATCGCCGGCCCGATCCAAGTGGCGAATGCCGGGATCTCCTGTTCAAGCACCATGGCTAGACGACCTGCTCCCCGAGTGTGACGTATCCGATGCGGCGACAGCCTGAGGCTGGGCTCGTCGTCCTGGACGTGCCTGCGTGTCTCGAACGATTTCGAGGAACAGGTCCTCGAGCGTCGTGCTGGGGTTGCCAATCTCCACTTCAGCAGCCTGCTCGGCCGTCAGAATCCCGCGAATCTGCTCCACGGCTTGCGGAGAGAGGCCACGGGCTCGTATCTGAGTGATGTCAGTGACACGGAGAAGATCCCCCACTCGCCCGAGTTCTTTCAGTTCACCCTGGTGGAGCACGGCGATGCGGTCACAGACGTCTTCCACGTCTGCCAACAGGTGCGAGCAAAGAACCACGGTCTTCCCTCGACGCTTCAGGTCGAGAATGAGGTCCTTCATTTCACGAGTGCCAATCGGATCGAGGCCACTCGTCGGCTCATCGAGGAGCACCAACTCAGGGTCATTGATCAGCGCCTGAGCCACGCCGATGCGGCGAGTCATACCCTTGGAGTATTCCTTGAGTTGACGTTTGCGATCCCGTGTCAGCCCAACCATCTCGATCAACGCGGCCGTTCGCTTTTTCCGCTCTTCGGGCGACATATTGAACAAGCGACCGTAGAAGTCGAGCGTTTCCTCTGCATCGAGAAACTTGTAGAGGTACGACTCTTCGGGCAGGTAGCCGATACGTTCGTTCTTCGACACGTCGGTCGCATCACGGCCAAACATCAACGCTTGGCCAGTGGTGGGGAAAATCAGCCCCAAGAGCAACTTGAGGGTCGTGGTCTTGCCGGAGCCGTTGGGGCCTAGCAGACCGAAAATCTCCCCACGCCGCACCTCGATATCGAGCGATTTGAGCGCCGCTTTCTTGCTCCGTCCCCAGAAGTCGCGATAGGTCTTCGAGAGGTTGCGGGTTTCGATCACCACATCCCCCGCACCGCCGTTCACTGACGGGCTTGACGAGACAGCCTCACTCATCGACTCCACTCCCTCTCAGATGACGTTCGTTGATAGAGCACGCCCATGCCCAGCGCCCCAGCGTGGCATGGGAAACTCGACCGGAGAGCCCCTGTCGCGGATTCCCCGCTTGGATTTCACCAAGCAGTCCATCCCCTCTCCATGTTTTGTACCACCAGAAAAATGATTGTGTAGCACCGGGCATTGTTTTCCCGGATCACAGCTGCCAGCTGCCCGTGGAAAAAGGTCCTTCCGGGAACTCTGTGGGCCGGAGAGGCTGCCCGTGCCAATCGAGCGGCGCAGGAAACCGAGCGAAGCCACGATGGCGAAGCGAGGTTTTCTTCGAGTGAGCGAAAGGCAGGATGCCTGCAGCGAACGTCCGGCGAGATGGCATCGACAGCCTCGGCAACTTCCGAGCAACCCACAAGAATCCCGGATGGGCCTGGAAAAAGCCCTCCATGGCCTATTACTACGAAGTCGAACCTCAAAAAAGCCAAGGTTTTTCAAGGTTCGCAACCGCCGCATCCAGCGGC
>JBMTLP010000426.1:0-3401 GCA_049433245.1 Pirellulales bacterium | reverse complement strand
GGCAACTCCCTCGGCGTCAACACGCTCGTCGCCCATGGCGAGGGCTTCCGTGACCTCGCTGGAGCTGACTTCCGGCTCCGCATACGACCCGACTTCGTCGGCCAACCGTGTCCGCGTCAGAGCCGAGCGGTTTGCCCTCGCCGTCGTAGACCTGTTAGAGCTGAGCTGCTGGCGTTACCGGGGCCGCGGTCTTCCAAAGCGCCGTCTCGGACTGCAAATAGAGGCTCCCGTCAGCCGCGGCAGGCGTTGACGGGAAGCTCCCGGGCAGGTCATTCTCGGCGAGGATCTCGTAGCTTCCTCCAGCATCCACCACAAACGTGGTGCCCTCCATGTTCACGGCCACAATCGTGTCGCCAACCACGATTGGGCTGGCCCAGAAGGTGCCGGCGAGCCGCACCTGCTTGCGAAGCGACCCATCAGCCCGGTCTGCCACCGCGAGCACGCCCCCGTTGTTGAGCGTGGCCACCGAGTCGCCAAACACCACGGGACTCGAGATGCCGCAGGAGAGTTTTGGCTGCTGCCACAGCGGCCGACCGGTATCCGCAGTCGGATCGACGGCCGCAATCCCGCTGCTCGGCACAAAGACACGCCCTTCAGCAGTCGCCGCCATGGCGATGCCGCCGACGTTCCCTTCCCAGAGCCAGACAGCGGTCCCGTCGTCGGCACGCCGCAGTTCCAATCCCCGCGGGTTCTGCATCAGCACACAGGCGCCGTGCTCTGCCACGTTGACCTCGAGAGGGCTCGACCAACTCGCCAGTTTGGCCCGCGTGACACTCCAGCGATCCTCTCCTGTTGCCAGGTCGATCGCGGAGCCGAAAGCATCGCCCTGGCAGTCAACCTGCACAAAAACCGCATCGTCGATGATCCGCGGGCTTGATCCCATCCCGACGTCATTGCCGGCCCGTGGGTGCTCGACCGCGAGATTTCGCTGCCACAGCAGCCGACCTTCGAGGTCGAGACAAAACAGATCACACGAGGAGTAGAAGGCCACGATCCGGTCACCGTCGCTCGCCGGCGTGCAGGCAGCAACGGCACTCGTGGGATGACAAAGCGTGCGTCCGGTCGCCTGAAAGACACGATCCCAACGAATCACACCACTTTCGCGATCGACGGCCACGATGTGCAGTTGATCCTGCTTCGGCCCACTCGATGTCGTGGCAATCACGAGGTCACCTACGACAATCGGGCTCGACACCGAGCGTCCGGGAAGATCGACCTTCCAGGCGATCCCCTCTGCTTCGCTCCAGGTGCGTCGAACGACCGTATCTGTGGCAACACCGCTGCCATCGCCGCCTCGGAAGCCCAGCCACTCACCAGCCGCGGCGACTCCTGTCGGAAACCCGACAATCAAGCCGGCCGCCATGGCCGCCCACCATTGGCGGAAGAGTCTCGAATAAAGAGAGGTGTCGCTCATGGCTGAACTCCCAGAGGTGTGCCGAGTGAATCGCAAATCCGCAACTGAAACTTCCAGTCGGCGGCCCACGATTCGGTCTGCTCGTTCTGACAACACTTCACCAGCACCGTATTGGTACCCGCGCGAAACGTCGCTTCACCGACATACTGATCAATCGCTTCTGACGCGTGGTAGACCTCGCGGTCGATGACCTTCTCTCCATTGACCCACACGACCACGGCACACGGACTACCGATTCGCACTTCAGCCGTTCCGCCACGTGGCATATCGACTTCGGCCACAGCATAGGAGACCACGCCTTTGAGGGTGCCCAGTGCCGCATTCAGGTCGACGGCCCCCTGATCGCCTTCCGCAGCCACTTCTTTCCAGGTGGTCGCCTCAGGGGCCACTGCTGCCTGCTCTGGTGGGTAAACCGCGGCGTAACCAATCCCGCCAACGTTGTCGAAGGTCTCACTCACCCGCCACTTCGTCAAAAAACCTAGCACCTGTGAGACATTCACCTCATCACCGTGTTCGCGAAGCCAGGCCGCAATGGTCTGCACCTGATCGACATCGCGGGCAGCAGCGAGCATTTCACGGTGGACGGCGATCTGCTCTGGCTCGGCGGCGTCAGCGACCGCCACCAACCTCTTTTCAAGAGCCGCCCGACGCAGTGGAAGAGCCGGATCGTTGAGCATGCCATCGAGCAGCGCCGCTGCCGTGGCCGCGTCACGGCTGCGCAGCCAGCGATACGCAAGGGTGCGGGCCCGTGCAGGACGCGTCGGGTCGGCCACAAACGCGGTCAAGTCCGCAAGCGGCATCTGGTCGCCCATCCGTTCCACAGCCCGGTCGAGCCCGTTGGTCAGCCAGTTCACGCCCCCAGGCGTCGCCTCTGCAAAGGCTGCAAGACAAGGTACGAGCATCGCAGGAGGTATCGCAGCGATCCGATCGGCATCCTCGACACGCTCGGCATTCCCTCCTGAGGCAGAGGCGGTCGCGAGCCGCACGGCAGCGGCAACGGCCTCCGCCACACCTGCCGAGTCGTCGGCCCGCGCCATCCCCACAAAACCAACAGGAACGAGAGCCAAGGCTCCCAAGGCCAGCAGTGGTCGTTGCCAGCATCGTCGTGTGGTGCGTTTCATCCAGAATGCCTCGGAGCAGGGATGCGTGGAACCAATGGCTGTCGGCCGCCAGGGATCCGTATAGTATCCGTTTTCGATCTCTGTTTAGCGACTTCACGAAAGCAGCCTCCCATGCAACACCGCGGCTATCTCGGCATCGACCTGGGCACGCAGGGTCTTTCGGTGATTTTCACCGACGAATCGCTGACCATCCTAGGTACGGGGGAAGGCAGCTACGAGATGGTGCCGGGGCTCGCGGCTGAGTGCTACGAACAGCGGCCCGCCGACTGGGAAGCCGCCCTGCAGGCAGCGATGGCCGATCTGCGTGGCACCCTTGCCGATCGCGGGATCGAGATGGAGGTACGCGCCATCGGCTTGGTTGGGCAAATGCACGGGGAGGTGCTGTGCGATGCCGACGGTGAGGTGGTGACGCCCGTGCGGCTCTGGTGCGACGCCCGCAACGAAGACGAGGGACACGAACTGACCTCGCGACTCGGCGTGAAGTGTCCCAAACGCATGACCGCCACCCGCTGGCTATGGACGCTTCGCAATCGGCCTGACGTTGCCGCTCGTGTGGCCCACATCACCACGCCCTCGGGTTGGCTGGCCTGGCGGCTGACCGGCCTTTGGAATCTTGGGGTGGGCGATGCCTCCGGCATGTTTCCCATCGATCAGGCCACCGGAGGCTACGACACAGCCCACCTCGCCTCCTTCGATGCCCTCACCGCTGGTTGTGGCCGCTCACTGGAGTCCCTGCTCCCCACCGTGCGGAGCGTTGGCGAGGATGGTGGCACACTGAACGCCCACGGCGCAGCCCTGCTCGGCCTCTCTGAAGGCACGCCCGTCGCCCCGGCCGAAGGAGATCAGCCAGCCGCGTTGGCGGGTTC
>JBMTLP010000425.1:0-3405 GCA_049433245.1 Pirellulales bacterium | reverse complement strand
ACAGTTGCGGATGTTGTCCGCAAGATTGAGGTGACGGAGCAGACCTTCTACTGGAGCCAGCGGGAAGAGGGGAGACTGAGGACGGATCAGGCAAACCGCTTGAAAGACCTCGAGATGAAGAACGCCCGCCCGAACCGACTTTTCGCTGACGCCGAACTCGACGCGGCGATCTTACAAGAGGCGGCTTCGGGCCACCCTTGGGCGGCGCAGCTGCATTTCTACGCCCGATGAAGCGACGACGAGCAGCTGAGCAGTTGCGCGATGTGATTGACCGCTCAAGAGTCGGCGAACGTTGTGTGCGTTTTGCGTCAAAACTCAGCGGCTGACCATGCGGCCAAGCACCGCCACCACGTCCAGCAGCGAGGCTGCCTGGGCGGTGAGCTGCTCGGCAGCGGCGGAGCCCTCTTCGGCCCCGGAGGCCGCCTGCTGCGTCCCCTGCTCAATCTGGGTGAGGGCCTCGCCAATCCGTTCCACCGCCCGGTGCTGGTCACGGCTGCCAGCCCGCACCTCCTCCACGAGCGTCCGCACGCTGGCCGACTGCTCGGCGAGTGATCGGATCGCTGTTGACACCTCGCTGACCTTCTCCCGGCCCGACTGGGTGCGGGCAATCGCCTCCCGAATCAAGGTGGCCGTCTCGCGGGCAGCCTCCGCCGACCGCTGAGCGAGGTTGCGAACCTCGTCGGCCACCACGGCGAAGCCGAGCCCTGCCTCACCGGCTCTCGCTGCCTCGACCGCCGCGTTGAGCGCGAGGATGTTGGTCTGGAAGGCGATCTCGTCGATCACTTTGTTAATGGTGGAAATCCGGCCACCGGCCGCATCGATCTCCTGCATGGCGGTGATCATCTCGCCGAGCCTGGCTGAGGCCTCGCCAAACTGGTGCTGCTCCCGCTCCACCAGCTCACTGGCCTCCTGGGTGCGCCGGGCATTGTTGGTGGCCATGCTGCTGGTCTCACGGGCCGAGGCGGCGATATCTTCCAGGGAGGTCACCTGCTCGGTAGCCCCCTGGGCAAGCGACTGGCTGGCTGCCGACACCTGCGCGGCCCCACTGCCAACGTTTTCCGCGGTCGCCGTCAGCTCGTCGATCGAGTGTCGCAGGTGACGGCCATGGCCAGCAATGCTGAGCCAGGTCACGACCACCGCCCCCGCCGAGAGGCCCACGATCAGCATCGTGAGGATCGTGGTGCGGGTTCGCAGTGCGGCCACCTTGGCCTCGGTACGTTGGTCGATCATCTCTCCAAACTCGGCGATCGGGTCCATAATGATCTGCTTGTCGGCGTGGTACTTAGCGTCATGCATGATCCGCCGGGCGACTTCCGCATCGGGCTCATCTGCCCGCGTGTAGCCACCCTTGCCGTCGTCGAAGAGGCCCTTGACCGCGTTCATGGCGATCGTTTCGGTGGTCACCAGGGCGTTCGAGTTGCTTTCGGCCTCCTGCAGCTTGGCAAACTCCGCGTCTGTGAAGCCCTGCTGCTGCATCAGCGTTCGCAGCGGGACGGTGCGGCCGTCGGGCCGTGGCTGCTTTCCGTTGCGGATGTCGAGGATCCGCCAATAGGCCTTCTCGTAGGCCTCATCGCCGGTCACGACATAGGTGCGGGCGTTGGTCGTCAGCGCGTCGGAACTCTCCTTCAGTTCGGTGGCCAGGCGGAAGGATTCGTAGCGGTTGGCCTGAGCCTGATCGAGAGTCCGTTGGTTGAAAAACGCCACCAGCGATAGCGCGAGCAGGCCCAGCACCGGTCCGATGGTGGTCAGTGTCAGCCGTCGCATCGTGTTCATAGGGGCTCTCCCAAGGGTCTCCGCCATGGCCTGTAGGCCCAGTCTAGTTCGAGATTTTTACGATGCTGCCCGTCCAACCCTTCTTTTTTCCAAGTTACGATTGGGGGAACACGTCTGCGGAGGCGCCTCTGCCATCCGTAGCTTTGATGTCTCCTACTCCGCGACCGCGATGGCCGACGCCTCTCTCTGCGAAACACTCCGCAGCCTGCTTGAGCGGGTGGCGTTGGAGCTTGCCTTTGTCGATCCCGAGGGCGACGACCGCCGACGACAACTCCAGGACCTGACGGGCGAACTCACAGCACGCATTCAGGAAAGCGACACACCACGACCGATTCAGGCGGCGCTCGAGCAGGCTGCCGCCTGGGTTGCCGCAGGCCCCATCAATGCCGCTCTGCTCGCGCGGCTCTCTGCCTGGGAGCCCTGGATGGCCGAAGCGGTCACTGCCTGGGAGCGGGGTTTCGCCCTGCCCGCCTGGCCTGCGGAGCTGACCGACACGCCTGCCACGATGGCCCCTCCTGAACCCAAAGCCGCGGGCCCGGCCTTGGCCGGTGAGGCCGCAGCCGTTCCGTCACCAGTGAGCCCACCGAACCCGCGGCCATCGCTGCCCGAGGAGCACGTGACCGTGCTGCCCGCTGGCACCGACACCGAGTTCATGCGGCTGTTCTGCGCGGAGGCGGAGGAACTGCTGCAAGACATTGAGCAGGGCGTGCTCACGCTCGAAAACACTCCCGATGACGGCGAGACCTTGGCCACGGTGTTTCGCGCCTTCCACACGTTCAAAGGCAATGCCGGTGCGATGAAGCTCGTCGCGCTCCAGGCGGTGGCCCATGAGCTGGAGTCGCTGCTGGATGCCGCCCGCCGCGGCGCACGCCTGCTCGATCGGTCCGCGATCGATACCGTGCTGGCAGGGGCCGACATCTTCGCCCGCTACGCCACCGAAGCGGTGCACCAGCTCGACGGCCACGACGTGGGCCGACCGCTCGCGCTCCCGATTCCCGAGGTGCTTGCCCGCGTGCATGAGGTACTCGCCACCGAGCCGGTGCCGGCAGCGAGCCGCACCACTCCGTCTGCCGCCGCATCTGCCAACGCTGCCCCGGCCGCCCCGGTGGCTGACACACCACCGGCAGGCCCGCCATCGGACCAGCAGGTTTCCTCGCTCACGGCGAAGCCACCTGCACCGCTGTCTGCCAGGCCCGTCCGCGGGGCCTCCCCCTCAGTTCGGGTCGATACCGTCAAGCTGGACGGCCTGGTGGATCTCGTTGGTGAACTCGTGATTGCCGAATCGATGGTGGCCCAGGCCTCGCAGATCTCAGCAGACGAGCACCTCACCCGGCTGCTGGGCCATCTCCGCGGCATCACCCGCGACCTGCAGCGAACCGCGATGTCGATGCGGATGGTACCCATCCGCGGGGCGTTTCAAAAATTGACGCGACTGGTCCGCGACACCGCACACGAACTCGGCAAAGAGATTCGCCTCGAACTCAAGGGTGAGGAAACCGAACTCGACCGAACGGTGATTGAAGAGATTGGTGATCCTCTGGTGCACATGATCCGCAACGCTGCCGACCACGGCATTGAGCTGCCCGATGACCGCATGGCGGCTGGCAAGCCAGCCGCCGGTACGATCCGACA
>JBMTLP010000424.1:0-3406 GCA_049433245.1 Pirellulales bacterium | reverse complement strand
GCACCGTCACCGATGAGATTGAGATCCCCGAAGATGTCCTCCCGCTGGCGGGTGCCTACGGCCCAGCCACCGGACTCGATCCAGCCACGTTGGCCAAGGAAAAGCAGGCTGTCGTGGTGGACGATCGCCAGGCCGTGCTCGAAGGAAGTTGGACCGAAGGAGAGGGGCTCAAAGGCTACGTTGCTTACGGCTACCACTATGCGGGAGCCGACAGCGGAGCCACCGCCCGCTTTGAACTCACCGCTCCCGCCGATGGCGAGTACGAACTCCTGCTGGCGTGGCAGCCACACGAAAACCGGGGTACACGCGTGCCCGTACTCATCGAAACCTCTGCCGGCCGCAGCACGACCACCCTCGACATGACGAAGCAGCCGACCCTCGACGGCAAGTTTGGCTCCATCGCTCGCCTTCGTCTCTCTGCAGAGGATCCCTGCGTGGTGGTGATCAGCACCGAGGGCGCGGGGGGCTTTGTCCATGCCGACGCCCTGCTCCTGGTGCCGGTCACACAGTAGGCCGCTCGCCATGACCCCGTCACGCCCTTCTCGCTCCCTCGCTCTGGCGGGCCATGTACTGCGGGTCGCGGTGGTCGTGGCGATCGCCTGGCTTGTGCACGCAACCCATGAGCAACGCCTCGCCAGCCTGGCCAGCGTTGATCTTGCAGCACTGCCATTAGACGTTGTGCAAAAACACCTCCCTGCCGCAGCACGGATCGGCGATGCCGCACGGCAGGTTGCAGGCGGTCGCAACGTCCTCGACGCCGATGGGGCCACGATCGGAGTCATCCTGAGAACAAGCCCACAGGGAGACCGGGCGATCGGCTTCTCGGGTCCCACGGATGTGCTCGTGGCGTGCCGAGCCGACCTCACCATCGCCGGCATGTCGGTGCTCAGCAGTGGCGACACCCGCGACCACGTGAAAGCCATTGAAAACGACCCACGCTTCTGGGAGTCGTTTGTCGGCCTGCCGCTGGCAGATCTCGCTGAGCCTCGCCGTCGCCGCGCCGTCGGAGGATCGACGCTCACCAGCCGCGCGATCGCAGAAGCCCTCGCGCTGCGAGCCGGGGGCACGGCGCCAGCGAGCCGGTTCGACCAACCGCCCATGCACGCTGATCTCGTGCAGCTGTTTCCAAACGCCGCCGAGATCGCCGCCGACCCTGGTGATGCATCGGTGATCCGCGTTCGTGATGCCAGTGGGATTCCACTGGGCTGGGCCTTGCGAACGAGCCCTGCCGCCGATGGTGTGATCGGCTACCAAGGGCCAACCGATGCCGTGGTCGGGTTCGATACGGAGAACCGTGTAGTCGGCGTGCTTGTGCTTACGTCATTCGTCTACGAACCGTACTGCGGCTACGTGCGAGACGACCGTCGCTTCGCCTCCATCTACGCCGGCATGACGATCGAAGAGCTCGCCGGCGTGGATCCGCTCGCAACCGGCATCGAGGGCGTCAGTGGCGCCACAATGACCAGCCAGGCTGTTGCGGAAGGGATCGTGCGGGCAGCGGCAGCTTCCCAAGCCACTCGTACCGCAGCAGCCAAGCCGTTGATCCAAGAACGCTTCGCGATGTGGCTCAGCCGGATTGAAGGACCACAGTGGGGAGCGATCGTGGTGATGCTGCTGGGGGTCATCACCGCCTTCACGCGTGCCCGGGGGATGTGGTGGGGACGGATCGCCATGCCCGTCGTCGTGTTTGCCTACCTTGGCTTTGGTGCCGGAGCCCTGCTCTCGCTCGGGCAGTTTGCCGGTTGGGTCGCTTCTGGTGTGCCACCAGCAGCGGGCGTCCTCACGGTGCTCACCGCGATTGCCGTCGCCATGCCCGTGACCACAAAACGCAACGTCTACTGCTCGCACCTCTGTGCCCACGGCGCAGCCCAGCAACTTCTGCAACGATTCGCCAAGCCGAAGAGATCGCTACCCCAAAGGCTGCAGCCATGGCTGGGCAGGCTGCCCTTTGCACTGCTAGCCGTAGCGATCCTGGCGACCGTGCTGCCCCTGCCTCTGGCCCTGGTCGACCTGGAACCTTTTGACGCGTACCTGCCTCAGGTCGCGGGGGTCGCCGCATGTGCGATTTTTGGCATCGGACTTGTCACGAGTTTTTTTGTGCCGATGGCCTACTGCCGCTACGGCTGTCCGACTGGCGCGCTGCTCGATCATCTTCGCTTGCATCGCCGCAGCAACCGGGTGACCTGGCGCGACGGTGTGCTGCTCGGCTGCCTGATCATCGCGGCCGTTCAGTACGGGAGGCTGTGATGACGCCGAGCCTAACTTGGCTTTCCCGGCTCTGCTGGCAGGTGGTGATGGTGTGCGCAGCAGGGTCCCGGCTGGGCGTCGGAATCGGTGCCGACGCAGCGGAGCCAATCGTGCTGGCTGGGCCAGCGATGGGCACCACCTACCGCGTCACGCTCGCAGCACCGATCGACGGCCTCTCGCGCGGGGAAATCCACCGCGACCTCGAAGCCGTGCTCGAACGTATCGATCGCGCAGCGAGTACCTGGCGAGACGATTCTGATGTCAGCCGATTCAACGCGGCCGGCGCTGGTGTCTGGGTCTCCGTGAGCGCGGACCTCGCTGCCATCCTCGCTATCGCCCAAGAAGTGCACACCGAGACCCACGGCGTGTTTGATCCCACGGTCGGCCCATTGATCTCGCTTTGGCAAGACGGCGCCCAGCAGCCCGAAGGCGAAAAATCTGAAGCGGTTCAGGCGGCGCTTGAGCACGTTGGGCTGCAGTACGTCGAGCGTCGTGAACCGCCGCATGGCACGCGTTCGCTACGAAAACTGAAACCGCAGATCACGCTCGATCTCGGCGGCATTGGTCCTGGCTACGCCGTCGACTGCCTGGGCGAACGGCTCTGCGAACTTGGTTCTGAGGATCATCTCGTGACCCTCGGTGGCGAAGCACGGGCGTGGGGCATGCAGGCCCCCGGGGAGCCTTGGCAGGTGGTCGTTCCCTCAACCGATCGAGGCCAGCCTCCACAGGTCGTCAGCGTGGCCCCAGGCGAGGCTGTGGCCTTTTCGACACCACGAGTTGGAAGGTCTCCCATCGACCCACGAACGGGTCTGCCTGCGACAGCTCCTTTAAAGCCCGTGATGGTCCGCAGCACAACGTGCAGCAGAGCAGACGCCCTCGCCGTGGCGGCGGCGATCAACGCAGCCGCAGATCTCGCAGAGGCAGATCTCTCGGCTCAGCGGTAAACGCTGCGCATCTCGAAGAGGGTGGTACTGATCTCTGCATCAGCGGCGGCAGTGAACGCTTCCAAAATCGGCTGTCGGCCTGACGGAAAGATGCGATCGGTGATCACCGCCTCACCGTCGTTGATGAACACCTCAACGGAGGATCGGTCGACGAGGATCTGGAGCCTCACCTTTCCATCGATCACCCTCGCCGGAGCACGATGCCTGCCGGGAAA